>CAIRYE010000109.1 GCA_903882765.1 uncultured Anaerolineae bacterium | reverse complement strand
GTGGAATCCAAACCCGCCTCCGGTACTACTTTTATCATTAGCCTACCGATGAATATCGTCGGAAGTTTTCAACCCGTATCGCAAAACGAAAATAACTGAATTTTCTCTACCTACAATAGGGGAATTTGTAATCAATCAGAAATGTTTTCACAAAGCTAAATCGTTTATGATGTGTTTGATCGGTCCGCTTTTCGCGGGGTGACACTAACCAACTTATGAAATTAGCCTTCCGAAATACCCGAATCTTTCTTTTCCTTGCCATTGTTTTGGCACTGGCTGCTTGTTCTCCTTCAGGCTCTTCATTAAGGCAATCCCATAACCCTTCTTCCAACGAAGCTGGCCCAACTCCTACCCCTTTTCAGCCAAAGGAAGTAGCCTCTCTGTACATAGTTCAACAAATGCCGCAAGCGGTTCCAACCTTCCAACCCGCCCCAACTGTTGAAGTTCTTCCACAGGTTTCAGTAACAACCGATCCAGCGGTGGAGCAACCTCAGGCAATTCCGACCATTCAAATCAATATGGATTCTCCTGAGATATTGAACCTTCCCGATACAATGACATTTCTGCTTTTAGGTTCCGATACTCGGGGGGGAGCGTCTTTTCGCACCGATACAATGATGATCGTTATCGTTCGTCCTAAGGATGCTAATGTCTCGATCATTTCCATTCCACGTGACCTATGGGTGAATATTCCGGAAGTGGGAGAACAACGCATCAATGTTGCCTACCAATACGGAGACCTGTATGATTACCCGGGAGGGGGTGCTGGTTTACTAAAAGACACCATCCTATACAACCTCGGTATCCAGATCGATCAGGTGGCGATGGTAGATTTCAACGGGTTTCGCCGTATTGTGGACACTATCGGCGGAATCCAACTACCGGTGTTTTGTTCTTATACCGATTGGCGGATGATCGATCCATCTTTAGACCCTGAACTTGAAGAAAGTTGGCAGCAGTACACAGTAGAGCCGGGAATCGTAAAAATGGATGGCGACCTTGCCCTCTGGTATGCCCGCTCTCGCAAGATGAGTGATGATTTTGATCGTGGCCGACGGCAACAAGAGGTGATTCGGGCGATCCTTCAGCAAGGGATCAAAGCTGGCTTGATCACGAAGATCCCTCAACTTTACAATGATCTATCAAGTTCCTTCACTACCGATATCGGCGTGCTGGAATTGGTGAAACTAGCGCCAATTGCCTTGAATTTATCCAACGCGAATATTCGCAGCTATTATATAGCGGGTGAGTATGTCACTGATTGGGTGACCGACCAAGGCGCTTACATCCTTCTCCCTAACACCGACCTCATTCATCAATTAGTACTGGAGGCAATGTCGCCCTCGGTTCGGCAACAGGAACAACAAAAGGTCACGGTGGAAGTGTTGAACGGTTCAGCCATTGAGGGACTCGATGTTCTCGCGGCGGAGCGGTTAAATTATGCAGGTTATCAAACAATCATATCTCCGATCGATCGCCACGATTACCAAAATACCTTAGTGTATGACCTAACAAAAACGCAGGATCGCAGCGCTATAGGACCATTACTAGCGGCTCTTAACTTGGATGAAACATACTTAGTAGGAAACGCTCAGGCAGCCCCAAAAACGCCGTATGCTGTGGTAGTGGGCAATGATTATGATGCCTGCTTCGACCCGGCCAGTCTTAATCCATAATTCAACCCCATCTTTTTAGAAAATAACTTGTTCCAAAAAATCCATTTCTATGCTAAACTATTCGTATAGATTAGTTTTTAAGGGAGCTAGAATGACAACCAACAAACAAGTTATGCTACATATCACTCCGTCAACTACCATCGCGCCTGCCATCACCGCGTATGAATTTTTTCTCACCGATCAAGGACGTTCGCATCACACAATAAAAGCGTTTTCTTCTGATCTGCAATTGCTCCAAAATTATTTTCAGCCCGATAAAACCTTAGATTCGATCACGACCATTGATCTGAATAATTTTTTGGAATGGTTGCAAAATGAACGTGGCATTCCTTGCAGCCCCAAGACTCTCTCCCGCCGGGTGACATCCCTAAAATCCTTCTTCAAATGGCTAAGCAAAAACGCCGTTCTGGCTTTGGATCCGGCAGAAAAAGTGATTCAGCGAACCGTTCTTAGCCCATTACCGAAAGTGTTATCGGATACAGAAACTGATTCAGCGCTCATTACAGCGGGATCTTTCCGCCGAAAAGCCAAGCCTGATGCCAGACCATATGCCTTACTATTATTGCTGTTAAACTCCGGAATAAAGAAAAATGAATGTTTAGGCATTCATATCAATCACATCGACCTAAACGGTCCTGATGGTCCCATTCTAAAAATTCGGTACCAAAGCCCTGCCTCACGTTACAAAGAACGCGACCTGCTTCTCCCGATCGAATGGGTTGATGTATTTCATGAATACGTAGCCCAGTACCAGCCAACCGATAACCTTTTCCCATGGTCCCCGCGCCGACTTGAATATATTCTTGAGGACATCAGCGAGGATGCTGGCGTCGAAAAGCATATTTCCTTTGATATGTGCCGATGGACCTTCGCGCTGAATAAATACAAGGATGGTGTGGATCAAAACAAAATTCGTCAGGACCTCGGTGTTAGTCCGATCCAGTGGCGCGAACTCTCGAACAAACTTGGTAAATTGGCTTTGCAAGAGAATTGATCGGAACGAATTGATATAAAAACTTCCGAAGGATGTTCATTCTTCGGAAGTTTTGTTTTTTAATTTAAGGGTGATCATTTCTTTTGAAGCTTGATCGATCTTTAAAGCTTCTGCTCGCCGAAGACCAAGGATCCAAATTATTTTGCCATTGTGGGTTAGGATGGGGTATTTTTCGCGATAACGTTTCGGGATCTTTAGGTTGATGAAAAGATCGGTGAGCTTCATAGATTGCTTAGGCATACCTAATGGCTCAAAGCGGTCTCCGCTAATGGGGTGGCGGAGAATGAGGGGGGCAGTAATTGAGCCGGCATCCAAACGAATGATGCAATTGTCAATTCTGTTCTCATCCTGTTGATCTATCCGTGTTACAACTTCCTTTTCATACATTTCCAATGTCCAGCTTTTGTTTAAGGGTTGTGTCCCAGTAAAAAGCTCCTGTTGATCTTCGCATTGCGGATATTTTTCCGCGGGGATGACCTTGATATCCGTCGTGATAAAAAAACTTCCTTCTTCCAGGAAGGTAAGCAAACCGCCGCCGATTTGTATCCCTTTTTCGAGGCTGATTCGATCCATAGCCTCTTTATCAACATCGCGTAGACCAGGCTTTAAATCAAAGGCAGCCTGACGTATAATGCGTTGAAAAAGGGGTTTTTCCAACTTTGCCACTTTAGCGAGATCAAATTCAAAATGGGTTGGCGATCGTGAAACAAGGGTAGCTTCAAAATGCTGTTGTGTTAGGTCGCTAAGCAATTCATGCTCACCTTGCAAAACGAGCGAGCTTCGGTTCAGGGTTTCTACAATATTGGGATTCAGTTGTTTTAGTAATGGAAGGACTTCATGACGAAGCCGATTTCGCAAAAAGTGGGTATCCGAATTGGTCGCGTCTTGGCATGGTTCTAGATCATGAGATCGGCAATACTCTTCCGTATCCTGGCGAGTCCATTCCAAGATCGGGCGAATGAGTGGAATTGTTTTTTCAAATACATCGAGATAACTAACAACCTCGATCCCTTTTAGACCAGCAAGACCAGAGCCGCGAATAAAATGCATCAAAACGGTTTCGGCCTGGTCATCGGCGGTGTGGCCGGTTACAACAGCTTGGGCTTTAAATTGGAGGGCTTTTTCGAATAAAAAAGTATAACGAAGGTTTCTGGCGGCTTCCTCGATCGATAGCTTATTGGTGGTTGCGTAGCGCATCACATCCGCTTTGCCCGAAACACAGGGGATACCTTTTTTTGCGCATAATTTTTCTACCGCGGCAACATCCGCTTCGCCGCTTTCACCGCGAAGCTGGTGATCGAACGAAGCAACGATCAATTCATACCCCTCATCAAGGAGGAATTGCATCATTGCCAGTGAATCAGCGCCTCCTGAAACTGCGGCAAGCACAGGTTGCCCTCGCTTTAAAGTGCGATTTGCCAAGGCGGCCAGATTTTTGATCATTTGACCTGGTAAAGCTCTACCAATACTCCCCCAGTGCTTTCGGGGTGAATAAAGGCGTATTTTTTGCCATCGTCGGTAGTACGCGGGTCCTCGTTGATCAAGCGAATATTCTTACCTCGCAGATGTTCCAACATCGCGGCAACATCATCAACCTCAACACAAAGGTGATGCATTCCTTGGCCGCGTTTGGCAAGGTATTTGGCGATGCCGGAATCTTCGCTAGTAGGTTGCACCAGCTCGATTTCAGCCCCGGCAAGCGGAAGAAACGCTACTTTAGACGCTTCGGCAGGTACTTCCTTCATAGCCTGAAGGGGGATTCCAAGGGCATCTTGCCAGAAGGCAAGCGATTTTTCCATATCCGAAACGACGACAGCAATGTGGTTTATTTTATTTACTTTGGGCATTCCTAACCTCTCTACTTCAAGTTTGATAAGTTAAATTATATGCAATAAATGGTGACAGAAACACCGAAACCAAATCTGTTCTATCGCATTTCCTCGTTTTTTGAGACAACTCCAATTTGAAATTAGTCTCAATGCTGGAACGTACCTTCCAATGGTAACACCGTATTTTCAACAGATCATGCTTTGGGAGATTCGATTTGACGATAATTTGCCCTCGGGAATTGCGAAAAAACTGACTTTTGTTTTTGAAAAACCAACTTCTTTTAACTTTGCCCACAGATAACCATACACTATACTAACAGTATGGATTCATCTCATATTTACCAACAAATTGTAGGTTCAATACGTGACGATATTTTGTCTGGCGCATTGAAACCTGGCGCAACCTTGCCATCGATGCGAAAAATGACGGAAAGTTGGAACTGCACGACTAGCACTATCATGCGCGCTTATCAAGAACTTGCCCGGCTCGGCTTCGTCATTAGTCGTATTGGACAAGGAACAAAAGTGGTCGAGCAGCTTCCAGAGCAGGATCAAACACCCCTCAGAAGGGCAACATTGTTCAATCGAACAGAATCATTTTTATTGGAATCAATGACCGCCGGTTACTCTCCGGATGAAGTTGAACATTCGCTGCGGGTTGCCCTTGACCGCTGGAGAACTTTTTCAAGCGAGCCAATTCAGCCGGTTGAAAAAGTATTGCGATTCGTAGGAAGTCATGATCCTTCGCTTGCGCTCATTTCTGCACATTTTGACAAAGAAGACCCGGGTTTCAGCCTTCTATTATCATTTACTGGTAGTTTGGGTGGCCTTATCGCACTCGCTGAGAAAAAAGCCGATTTGGCCGGATGTCATTTGTGGGATGAAAATTCAGATTCTTACAACGAGTCCTATGTTAGTAAATTATTACCCGGGCAAAAAGTTGCCTTGCTCTGCCTTGCGCATCGCCGAACTGGGCTGATCTTTTCTCCCGGAAATCCATTGGGGATGGGTAGTTTGTCGGATCTGGCAAAACCTGGGACGCGCTTCATAAACCGACAACAGGGATCTGGCACTCGCGTGTGGTTGGACGCTCAACTAGCGCTTATTGGAATTGATCCAAAAAAGATCGCTGGATATCGCGACGAAAAAATGACTCATTCTGAAGTAGCACGAGCCATTAGTAAAGGCCAGGTAGATGTTGGTTTAGGTGTGGAAACCGCCGCGATCGATTTTGGGCTTGATTTTTTAAAGCTATCAACTGAACGGTATGACTTGGTAATACCTTCAGAAAAATGGGCAATGGAACCGATTCAAGCCCTTCGTTCTTGGTTGAATACAGCCCAAGCAAAAAAAGAAATTCACGATCTTGGCGGTTACGAAACAGCCGAAACCGGTTCAGTAAAATGG
>CAIRYE010000108.1 GCA_903882765.1 uncultured Anaerolineae bacterium | reverse complement strand
GGGCTTGCCCCCGTCTACCTGTTCCTAAAGATCCTGGTGATGCTCTTCGGTATGATCTGGGCTAGAGCAACCCTTCCCCGCATCCGCTACGACAGACTAATGTCCTTTGGATGGAAGGCTATGTTGCCTCTCTCCCTTTCACTCGTGATCGTCACCGCCATTGGCATTGCCCTTGGTCAGATCAATCCCCTCTTCAAAACCATAGGTGTGCCGGTGGTATCTGTTTTCCTCGGTTTCCTCACCATTGGAATTATTGATAGTGCCCTAAGGAGGAAAGTAAATGCGTCTCATTGAACCTTTCCTTGAGTTTGCTCACGGTCTAAAGACCGTCCTCTTCACGATCCTGGAAAAACCAGTGACCGTGCAGTACCCTGAGGAAAAACGACAGGTATCTAGCCGCTTCCGTGGTCGCCATGAACTAAAGCGCTACGAAAATGGCTTGGAAAAATGTATCGGCTGCGCCTTATGCGCCGCCGCATGCCCAGCTGATGCCATCTTTGTTGAAGCATCCGCCAATACGGATGAGAAAAGATATTCACCTGGCGAGCGTTATGCCAGTACCTACGAGATCAACATGCTGCGCTGCATCTATTGCGGATTTTGCGAAGACGCATGCCCTACCGAGGCAGTAATACTTGGCGATACCTACGAACTTAGCTACACAAACCGTCGAGATTCCATCTACACCAAGGAAATGCTGATCGATTCGGTTCCCGTGGGTGGTCTTCCTACTCCTATGGCAACTGAAAAAGGGATGTATGACCGCTCGGTGCCTGAAATGAAAGATCCACAGGATTAATACGATGACTGGTGAATTATTTCTTTTCTTTATACTTGCGCTCACGGCGGTTCTAACCGCTGTTGGAATGTTGACTAGTAGAAACGCCGTTTATGCCGCGTTATTTTTAGTGTTGAACTTTGCTGTGGTAGCTGTTTTTTACTTGATGTTGGGCTCTCCATTTATCGCTCTTTCGCAGGTCACTGTGTATGGCGGCGCCATTATGGTGTTGTTCCTATTCGTCATCATGCTTTTAGGCGCTGAGAACATCAAAGCGGAAGTGACCCTCAAGAAAATGTGGCCAGCCCTTGTCCTTTCAGTTACACTTTTGGGATTGATCATCTATATGATCGTTGCCAAGGTGCCTATGGTTGGTTTGGCTGCTGAAACATCGGTTGCTGATGCCGCCCCCAAGCCTCTTGCGGTTAGTTTGTTCTCAACCTACCTCTTACCTTTTGAGATCACCTCCTTCTTGCTCTTAGTAGCGATGGTTGGCGCGATCGTACTAACTAAGCAGGAAAAGAAAGGAGCGGGGAAATAGCTATGATTCCAGTAAATTATTACCTTACTCTTTCTGTTGTCCTGTTTTCAATGGGCGCGCTGGGGGTTCTTATTCGTAGGAACTCACTGGTTGTGTTCATGTCCATCGAGTTGATGCTAAACGCGGGAAATCTTGCGTTTGTTACCTTCGCCAAAATGCACGCGGCAAATTTAGCGGCTGTTCACAATGGTCAGATCTTTGTGTTCTTTGTGATGACCGTTGCCGCCGCTGAAGTTGCTGTGGGCCTTGCTCTGATCGTCTTGATCTTCCGCAAGAAACAAAGCATCGATCTCGATCAATTGACCCACCTCAAGGGATAGAGCAATGGAAAACACACAATTATTTTTTAACTTTGTCCCTTGGATCGTTTTCTTCCCAGTTCTTGGCCTTTTGTTGAACCTGACCATCGGTAAAAAACTGAGTGAGAATGGTATCGGCGCCATTGCGGTACTGGCTTCCGCTTCCGCTTTTGTGGTTGCCGTATTGCAAGCTTATTCATTGAGCATTCACCCCGAAGGCGCTTCTATTTTGGTCGCCGAGTGGATCCATGTTGGAGATCTAGCCATCGATTGGACCTTCCGTGTAGATACCCTCTCGGTAACCATGATGTTGGTCGTTTCCGGTGTTGGAACGCTCATTCATATTTATGCCATTGGATATATGCACGAGGATGTTCGCTTTCATAATGATGAAGGCCGCTTTAAGCGCTTCTTCGTTTTCCTGAACTTGTTCATCGCTATGATGATGGTTCTGGTAAGCGGCGATTCGTATATGATGCTGTTCGTTGGTTGGGAGGGTGTCGGTTTATGCTCCTTCCTGTTGATCGGTTTCTGGTACGATTTTGACACTCTCGGCAGACCTTCCTTCGCCAACTCAAACGCGGCCAAGAAGGCTTTTATTACCAACCGTATCGGCGATTTTGGTTTCCTTCTCGCCGCCTTCATGATGTTCTGGCAATTCAAAAGCACCAATTTCGATAATGTATTTGCGGTAGTAGCAAACGCTGAACCTTGGGTCATCTTGTGGATCACCATATTTATTTTGGTTGGCGTTGCGGGTAAATCAGCCCAGATACCACTATACATTTGGTTGCCAGATGCTATGGCAGGCCCCACCCCCGTTTCGGCTTTGATCCATGCCGCGACTATGGTAACTGCCGGTGTATATTTGGTTACACGTTCCGCGCCAATCTTTATGCTCAGCCATGATGCGCAATACATTGTCGCCACCGTAGGTGCTCTAACTGCCATCTTTGCCGCAACCATCGCCGTTGGTCAATACGATATCAAAAAAGTATTGGCGTACTCTACCATCAGCCAATTAGGTTTCATGGTTGCCGCGGTTGGTATGGGCGCGTTCGCCGCTGGTATGTTCCACCTCATTACCCACGCTTTCTTCAAGGCTCTTCTGTTCCTCTCCGCTGGCTCTGTCATTCTTGGAATGGAACGCGGTCACCACCATTTGGCGCATCACGGTCATCACGGCGGCAAGCACGATGAAGAGGTCTTTGATCCAGGCGATATGCGAAATATGGGCGGGCTTCGCAAACAAATGCCCGTTACTTTCTGGCTATACATGGTCGGCACAGTTGCTTTGGCAGGTTTATTCCCCTTCGCTGGCTTCTGGTCCAAGGATGAGATCCTCGCGGACGCCTTCCTTGAATTCCCTCATGTTTATTGGATCCTCACAGGCGCGGCTTTCCTCACTGCTTTCTATATGGGAAGACAAGTGTGGATGGTCTTCTTCGGAAAACCAAGGCATGAAGTAGCCGCTCACGCGGAAGAATCACCGCTCATTATGACCGCTCCATTGATGGTTTTAGCAGCCTTATCTGTATTTGGCGGCGCGCTAAACCTTCCCGGTGTGCATACCCTAACCGTTTGGCTCGAACACACGATCGATATTCACCCCGGTGAATTCAACATGCAAGTAGCGCTGATATCCACCGCTCTTGCCTTGTTTGCCATTTTCCTCTCTTGGCTGCTCTATATGCGCAAACCACTCACTACCGGCCAACCCGATCCGCTCAAACGCATTTTAGGCTTTGCTTTTACAGGTATGGAAAACAAATGGTTTGTTGACGAAGCCTACAAATTTGTTTTTATCGATCGATATACCGACCTCGCCAAATTCTTCGCTCAAACCGTTGATTGGGATTTTTGGCATGAATGGTTCCATAACTCCGTGATCGCAGCCGGTTTCGTTGGGCTCACAAAATTCCTTGCCAATCCAATTGACCTCGGAATTGTTGATAATATTTCAAAAATACTCGCAAGATCGATCCAGTACTCCTCGGAAAACTTCCGCAAGGTACAGAACGGTTTTGTTCGAAGTTACGCATTATCTGTAATGCTTGGCGTGGTAGCGATCATTGGCTACCTGCTAATAAAATAAGCTGAGAGGACGAACTATGAACTTTTTGTTAGAACCCCTCAACCTGGTGACCTTCTTCCCGCTGCTTGGCGTGCTGGTGCTTCTCTTTATTAAATCAGAAGCAAAGAACACCATTCGTTGGGTTGCACTGGGTACCGCGCTCGTCAATTTTGGAATTTCCTTATGGGCGCTCTCCATGTTTAATTCTTCCAACCCTGATCTTCAACTTGCCTCCCAATATTCTTGGATCCAAGTTGCTGGTTGGAACATACAATACTATCTGGCAGTTGATGGACTGAGCATTCTGTTGGTCCTTCTCACCACCTTCCTCACTCCCATCGCTATCCTTTCCACCTGGACAGCGATCGAAGATCGTGTGAAAGATTTCATGGTCTTCTTCTTGATGTTGGAAGTGGGTATGCTGGGTGTATTCCTCGCCCAGGATCTGTTTCTCTTTTACATCTTTTGGGAATTCACCCTCATACCAATGTACTTCCTAATTGGTATTTGGGGCGGCCCCAACCGTTTGTATGCCGCGGTTAAGTTCTTCCTCTACACAATGGCTGGCTCCATCCTTATGCTCCTTGCCATCTTATGGCTTGGCGTAAACCAGGGAACCTTCTCCGTACCGGAACTGGTTCTCAAGGGCGGTATCCCTGCTGATGTTCAGCTTTGGCTCTTCATCGCCTTCGCCGCTGCATTCGCCATCAAAGTTCCCATGTGGCCATTACATAGCTGGCTGCCCGATGCCCACGTTGAAGCTCCAACCGCCGGCTCCGTAATTCTTGCTGGTGTCTTGCTCAAAATGGGTACCTATGGTTTCTTACGCTTCAACCTGCAACTGTTCCCCGAAGCGGCCGTAAAAGCAGCCCCAACCATCGCGGTATTGGCTGTGATCGGTATCCTTTATGGTGCGGCGGTAAGCTATAGCCAAAAAGATGTTAAGAAACTGGTTGCCTATTCATCCGTAAGCCACCTAGGTTTCGTAATGCTCGGTATGTTTGCCCTCAATGCCCAAGGTATTGAAGGCGCAA
Organism: uncultured Anaerolineae bacterium; assembly: GCA_903882765.1. Classification (GTDB taxonomy): domain Bacteria; phylum Chloroflexota; class Anaerolineae; order Anaerolineales; family Villigracilaceae; genus UBA5195. The sequence goes on along the minus strand of CAIRYE010000108.1, from coordinate 22,377 downwards.
TCCTTCAAATGATCAACCACGGTCTGAGCACCGGCGCTTTGTTCCTTATGGTAGGTATGATCTACGAACAGACCCATACTCGCGAGATCGCGGTGTATGGTGGCCTTTGGAAGATTACTCCTATCTACGGTTCTTTGATGTTGATCGTGGCTCTTTCTTCAATGGGTTTACCTGGCCTAAATGGCTTTGTTGGTGAGTTCACCATCCTTTTGGGTGCTTTTGGTTCAAAGGCTTTTGGAACCCCCATCTACGCCATTCTTTCAGCCATCGGTGTTATTCTGGCAGCTATCTACATTCTGTATATGTTCCAGAAAATGTTCCTTGGCCCAGTTGGCAAGATCGTTGAAGAAGTGAAACACCATGGCCACGAACTTCGTGACTTGAATGCCCGTGAGATCATCACCTTGCTGCCTTTGCTGGTCTTCATCTTCTGGATCGGTCTTTACCCGGCACCATTCTTCAACCTGATCGCCCCCGCAGTGGATAAATTGCTCATTCCGTTCCGAGCAATCCTTGGTGGCTAAATTTCTATTCTTTTGCACCTCGAATTGATCGACAATAGGTGCGATAGGCGGAGAAAATATGACCCAAATTGATTTTTATACCATCATGCCGATCAGTGTTTTGGTACTGTGTGCCAGTCTGTTATTGTTGCTCGAGGCCTTTTACCCAAAAGGGAAACAAAAACAGATCGCGTTTTTTGCGGCGTTTGGCTTTGCTCTCACCCTGGGTTTAAGTATCAGCCAACTCGGCAATTCATATTCTGGCTTCGGCGGTATGGTTGTATTGGATGGTTTCTCTAACTTCCTGAACATCCTTTTCCTGATCACCGGTTTACTGGGCGTAGCGCTCGCTTCAGGCTATCTCCAAAGAATGAATATAAATAAAGGCGAGTATTATGTACTGATGATGTTCAGCGTCGCCGGCATGATGTTAATGTCCCAAGCTACTGACTTGATCATCACCTTCCTCGCTCTAGAACTATTATCCATTCCATTGTATGTACTGGCGGCTTTTGCTTTGAACCGTACTGAATCAGAAGAGGCAGGTATTAAATACTTCCTTTTGGGTTCATACGCAACCGGGTTTATTGTATTTGGCATCGCTCTGATCTTCGGAGCGACCGCCACTACCTCTTTTGCCGGCATTGTCGCGGCGATCGCTCAACCAGCCACAAACCTAACCTTATTATTGGTCGGTGGCGGATTAGTGTTGGTAGGCTTTGGGTTCAAAGTCGCCACTGTTCCATTCCATATGTGGACCCCGGATGTCTATCAGGGTGCTCCTACTTCCGTCACTGCCTTTATGGCGGCTGGCGCAAAGGCAGCTGGTTTTTCCGCGCTGCTGAGGATCTTCGCGACCTTATTCCCATCCTTTGCCGCTGACCTAATGCCAATTTTGGCAGTCCTCTCAGCGCTCACCATGATCGTAGGTAACATCACAGCGATCGCCCAAACTGATATTAAACGGATGCTGGGTTACTCCAGTATCGCCCAGGCCGGCTACATCCTAATGGCGTTTGTTCCCTTTGGCGATCCCGCCATTCGTGCAACCGCCGTTGCGGCGGGATTGTTTTACTTGGTAGCGTATACCATCACCAGTTTCGGTTCATGGGGTGTGGTAATTGGTTTGGAGCGCGAAGAAGGCAAAGGGCTGGATATCAATGACTACGCTGGGTTAGGAAAGAAATACCCTTGGTTAGCCTTAGCCATGACCGTGTTTATGTTCTCGCTTGCTGGTTTACCCCCAACACTTGGCCTAGTTGGTAAGTTTTACCTGTTTAGGGCAATTATGGAAGGGAAGCTTTACTGGTTGGCGCTTATCGGCGTAATTACTTCGCTGATCTCTGCTTACTACTATCTACGCGTGATCGTTATTATGTACTTCAAAAATGGCGATCCTATTATCAACAAAGACAACTTACTTTACATGAGTATCGCTCTTTGTGTAGTAATTACTGTTGTGTTGAGTTTCATGCCCTCGTTCTTGTTCTCTTGGGCTTCCAACGCAATGCTAACAATGTTCTAAAAGAAAATCAGACCTTATTAAAGTCGAGGTCCAAAAACCTCGACTTTTGATTTAATGAGTGTATTCCAAAAAAATTTGAAAGAGTGAACGACCAAATGAAATTAAAAGCGCTGATCTTTGATTTTGACGGGCTAGTGATCGATACCGAATCACCCGCGTACAACTCCCTTTGCCGCATCTATGGCCGCTTTGGGGTAGAGCTCCCGGTAACCACCTTTGGGCTGATTGTTGGCTCAGAACATGGCGTAGATTTTCACCCATACACCTATCTCGCCGATAGGATAGGGGATCGGATGCCGTTGCCAGAATTTGAAACGATTTACGCTGCGGAATTAAAGATCGAATACCAAGCGATGAAGGTATTACCAGGAGTTAGCGAGATGCTGGAAGCCGCCAAGACAAATGGAATTAAGTTGGCTATAGCGTCGAGCTCCCCGCTTACTTGGGTTGGCGGATACTTGGAACAATTCGGTTTGCTACATTATTTTGATGAATTAATTACAAAAGACCTGGTAGATCGCGTTAAACCTGCCCCAGATCTTTTCCTGTTGGCTGCCGAAAAGTTAGATGTAAAAAAGAATGAAGTTATCATCTTCGAAGATTCAAAAAACGGAGTGATCGCCGCGAACAGCGCTGAAATTCCCGTGGTTCTCATTCCTAACCCCATAACAAAACATCTCGAGATCAGTGGTGAGGCATTGAGAGTAAATTCAATGGCTGAGCTGACGGTCGAGATGCTTGATCAATTGTTGAGCGATTTATAAGCTAAGCTTGACTTTCTCCATATAACTGTCGATGCACAATGCTGAGCGCGCGAACCTGCTCTGAGGCATGGTAGGAGGATCGCACCAGTGGATTTGATTCAACCCACTTGAAACCGATCTCCAATCCGAATGCCTTTAGCTCAGCAAATTCTTCCATCGTATAATAACGTGAAATGGGAAAATGCTGTTTTGACGGCTGTAAGTATTGCCCGATCGTTAGGATATCTACACCCCACTTCCGTAAATCCAGCATAACCTCTTTTACTTCCTCAAAGGTTTCGCCAATACCCACCATCAATCCGGATTTTGTGAGAACGTCAGGGTCTAATCGTTTCGCGTTCGATAAGGTCATCATAGCCCACTCATAATTATCTTGTGGCTGAATGGACTTGAACAAGCTCGGAACCGTTTCCACGTTGTGGTTCAATATCTCAGGTCGGGCATCCATAACGATCTTAAGCGCCTCTACAGAGCCTTTGAAATCAGGGATCAAAACCTCGATGGAGCAGCCAGGATGGATCTCGCGTATCTTGTTGATCACCATGGCGAAGATGGGTGCGCCGCCATCGCGGCGGTTGTCTCGGTTTACCGAGGTGATCACCGTGTGTTTTAAATTCATCGATCGCACAGCTTCTGCCACACGAGCTGGCTCATCCCAATCAATTGTGATCGGGTTGCCGTGCTTAATGTCACAGAAAACGCAAGATCGGGTGCATACATCGCCCAGCATCAAGAATGTGGCGGTGCCGGAACCCCAACACTCACCCATATTAGGGCACATCGCCTCTTCACACACGGTAAAGAGTTGTTTTGACCGCATCAGGCTGTGCAAGTTCTTATACGTCTCGCCTGTTGGGGGTTTTACCTTGATCCATTCGGGTCTGCGTAGTGGGTTGGTGTTGATTCGGTCAGGAGAAACGCGATCGCGCGTAGGGTTATTTGCCATGGTTACTTCCGTAAGAAATTAGGTTTAGGTCTATCATTATAAGACAATTTAGAGCAAGTTGCCTGACAACTTCGCAAAATAACTTCTGGTTCGAAGCTCATAGCTCCACTCCTTCGCCCCGATCCTTGTACCTCATTCCTTGACCATAATCCACCCAACGGGTAAAATATCTATTCATGCGGGAGTCGCCAAGCGGTAAGGCATCAGCCTTCCAAGCTGATATTCGCGGGTTCGAATCCCGTCTCCCGCTCTGTACTACATTGGTTGAAAGGTTCAGAGCCATCTATATCCTTCAACCTTTTTGTTTCACCAAAGGGCCCGTGGCGCAGTGGTTAGCGCAGGGGACTCATAATCTCTTGGTCGCTGGTTCGACTCCAGCCGGGCCCACAAATTCGACCATAACCAAGCAATACTTTTAAGCGGCTATTTCGACGGAATATTTGTCGAAATAGTTTTTATTTAACACTTTATCCGGGGTACCAATTTTCAGATCAATCCGCTTACTTCATGGCAAGATTGATTTATCGGTACTCTTGGTGAAGGTCTTACTATCTGCCCAAACAGGAAATACCGAACCAAGAATAATCAATAAAATAAAACCCCGCAACACAGGAAGTATCAGGTCGCGGGGTTAAACATAAACAAAAATAGCGGAGAGAGCTAAGTGCCAGCTACCGCCCCGCCATCAACACGGATAACATCCCCGCTGATATAAGCCGCTTCATCGGATGCCAAAAAGCAGTACACATTCGCGATGTCCTTTGGTTTACCTAATCGGCGCAGTGGCACCTTTCCCGCCATCTTGTCCAACACATCCGCCGGCACTTGCGCCAACATATCCGTTAGGATATAGCCTGGGGCAATGGCGTTCACGCGAATGCCATACTTCCCCAATTCCCGCGCCCACACCTTGGTCATACCTACCACCCCTGCTTTGGAAGCTACGTAATTGGTTTGCCCAAAATTGCCATCTAACCCAACAATGGAGGAAGCGTTAAGGATAACGCCACTTTTTTGTCGGATCATCACCTCCGCAACCGCTTCAGCGCACAAGAAAACACCTTTTAGATTGATATCAATAACGCGCTCGAACTCTTCTTCCGATAGCTTGATCACAGTCCCATCTTCCTTGATCTTGACCATGATCTGGTCTCGCATAATGCCCGCGTTGTTTACCAGAATATCAATTTGGCCATATGTGGCAAGGACAGACTTGACCCAAAGATCAATGTCACTTGATTTTCGAACATCTACATGTTGATAGGAACAATTCGGTCCAAGCTCCAACGCGGTTTTTGACCCATGTGCGTCATCCATATCCGCTATAGATACAAAAGCCCCTTCCGCGACGAATTTAGCTGCGGTGGCTTTTCCGATACCATTTGAGCCGCCAGTGATCAGTGCTATTTTTCCAGACAGTTTCATTCCAAACTCCTCTACAAAATTTATCCCTAAAATTATTGCATAAAAGTCCAGAAAAGGATAGGAAATCAATCCGAAACGGCAACAATCGTTGGAAACTAATACTGAACCGGAAATAAATTCGATAACTTTTAATAATAATAAGGGAAAAACTCATTTAATTGTGTATAATTTTGCCTATTAACATTTATTCTTAAAGGAGAAGAAAATGAAAGCATTTCGATTGGTTAGTCTTGTATTAGTAGTTGCCTTTTTGGCTGTTGCATGCGCCCCCGCTGTAGCTCCCGAAGCTCCCGCCGCACCCGCTGCTGGCGCTGGTTTGCCCGACCTCGGTGGAAAAGAAGTCTCCATCGCTGTGGAGAATGCTTATCCTCCGTTCAACTTTATTGACGCTGCTACCAATCAGGGCGCAGGTTGGGATTATGATGCTTGGACTCAGATCTGCGCATTGCTCAACTGCAAACCAGTCTTCACCGAAGCTGCCTGGGAAGGTATCTTTGAAGCTGCCGCAGCTGGCCAGTATGATGTCGTAGCTGATGGCGTTACCATTACCGAAGAACGCAAAAAGACTGTTGGTTTCTCACAGTCCTACATGCACTATGGTCAGGTCTTCCTCGTTCGTGGTGATGAATCCCGTTTCACCGATTCCAAATCCCTCGCTGCCGATGCTAGCTTTATTGTTGCTTCCCAACTCGGAACCACCAACGAAGCCAAGGCGATCGAAGTTGTAGGCGAAGCCCGCGTGAAATCCTTCGAAACCTTTGATGCCGCCGTCCTCGCTTTGCTCAGCAAAGATGTAGACGCAGTCGTCCTCGATCAGCCAGTAGCCCTTGGTTACATGGCTGTAAACAAAGGCCAACTCAAACACCTTGATGAATTGCTGACCTCGGAAGATCTCGGCTTCGTCTTCAAACAAGGTAGTGATTTGATTGCCCCTGTTGACGCAGCGTTAGATGCTATGAGAGCCAGTGGCGAGCTTGATAAACTTTACCAGAAATGGTTTGTAGATTTCGTTCCTGCCAAGTAATCTGAAAACATGGGGCTTGCTAAATGAAAATTTAGCAAGCCCTTTTATCTTAGGAGGCAATTTTGACTGCTTCAATTGAGCAACCTCAAGAGGGAAAGATAATTCCGGTTATAAACAATTTTTCCAAATGGCCTTGGTGGGCTTTGGCTATTGGTTTAGCCGCGTTAGTCATCATTTATAACTTTATTACGAACCAAAGTTACAATGACGCAATTTCATATATTGGTACAGGTGTCATTACAACGATTCGCGTAACCCTAACCGCTTACTCCATGGCTCTCGTCGGCGGTTTGATCCTTGGGTTAGGCAGGGTTTCAAAAAATGTTCTTTACTATAATATTGCGACTTTTTACGTAGAGCTGATGCGTGGTATCCCAATGCTGGTCATCATCCTCTATGGTGCTTTTGTAGTAGTACCAGTAGGATTAAATATCCTCACTACTTTGGGAAATTGGTTGATTGGAATTAGCTTTTTGGCTGGTGTTGGGCAAGCATTAACCCAACTTGATATCCAAAAAATCGATATGAGCGGCCGAGCAATTGCTGGCCTCGCGATGGGTTATGCTGCTTTTGAAGCTGAGGTTTTTAGGGCTGGTATCCAATCTATCGATAAAGGGCAGATGGAAGCAGCGAGATCGCTTGGAATGAACTATGTTCAGGCAATGCGATTCGTTATCTTACCTCAAGCCTTGCGCCGAGTATTACCCCCTCTTGGCAACGACTTAATTGCGATCCTCAAAGACTCATCCCTTATTTCAGCCTTGGCGGTAAATGATATTACGCAGCTTGGCAAAAAATTCAGGGCGAGATCCTTCAGTTCGTTTGAAGCCTACAACACTATGGCCTTTTTATACCTTACCATGACGATTTCATTGTCTATGTTGGTAAAGTTCATTGAAAGGAAGACGAGCCGTGGCCGCTAATTCTGACAATGTAATTATCACCATCGAAAACGTTACTAAGAACTTTGGCAAAAGCCATGCTCTTAGAGGTGTAACTACCAATGTGAAAAAAGGCGAAGTATTGATGATCATTGGACCAAGCGGTTCAGGAAAATCAACTTTACTGCGCTGCATCAATATGCTCGAACTTCCCGATACTGGCTCGATCGTTGTAGATGGAATTTCTGTTATGGAAAAGAAGACCAATATCAATGCGGTTCGCGCAGAAGTTGGTATGGTTTTCCAGCAATTCAATCTTTTTCCACACCTTTCTGTTCTTGAAAATATCGTCCTTGCCCAAAAGGTAGTTCGAAAGCGCAGCACAGCTGAAGCAGAAAAGGTAGCACGCCAACAATTACAGCACGTTGGCATTCCAGAAAAAGCCGATGCCTATCCAAACGAATTATCAGGCGGACAGCAGCAAAGGGTTGCTATTGCTCGGGCCTTGGCGATGAACCCCAGAATTATGCTTTTTGATGAACCAACATCAGCTTTAGATCCAGAAATGATCAAGGAAGTTCTTGATGTTATGGTGTCTCTGGCAAAAGAAGGCATGACTATGGTGGTTGTATCCCACGAAATGGGTTTTGCAAAAGCCGCCGCAAATCGGATCGTCTTTATGGACCAGGGTAAGATCGTTGAAGAAGGTTCACCAGTTGATTTCTTCACAAACCCGAAATCTGATAGAACCAAAGCATTCTTGAGCAAGATCCTTTAGAGAACGCCGCTCATAAATTTATGACTTTATTGAAAACCCCACATTACACCATTCGCCATATCTCAGGCCTCGAAGAACTTATCGAAGTCGAGCATATGCAAATAGAAGTGTGGGGTATCAATAATCACATCGAAATAGTTCCAAAAGATATATTATTGATCGTTCAAAAGAACGGCGGTCTGGTGTTAGGCGCGTTTGATCCGTCCAATAAAATGGTCGGATTTTTATTTGGTTTCATCGGCCAACATTCGCATCTGAAATTTAAACATTGTTCTCATATGATGGGGGTTTTACCTGAATATCGGCATCATGGTGTTGGCGAGAACCTAAAATATATTCAAAGAAAATTAATTCAAGAGCAAGGATTAGACCTCATCACTTGGACCGTGAACCCACTTGAGGGTGTTAATGCGTCATTAAATTTTGGAAAGTTGGGGGTGATCTGTAAAACCCTTCTGCCGAACTTTTATGGGGAAATGGAAGACGAGTTGAATAAAGGGCTGCCATCAGACCGGTTTGAGGTGGAATGGTGGATCAATAGCAAGCGAGTAGCTAAGCGGATCGAAGAAGATAAGCCAACACTATCGGTGGACTTTTTCCTAGAATCCGGTGCTCTCCGAGTGAATCATATCGAATCAGATGGATCGACAACCATCAACATTGAAAATTGGAATGATAGAACAATACTGCTCGAAGTCCCCGCCTCCTTTCAAGAGATCAAATTACGTTCCTTGGAAACCGCGTTAAGCTGGATCCTTCAGACCCGGCTGTGTTTCCAAACAGCATTTGCGGCGGGATATATCGTTAGCGAGTTTTATTCTGAGGTGAACGATGGTGTTCGCCATAACTTTTACGTACTGCAAAAGAACTCCCCCCTTTTTACAAACTAAGCATCCACGTTCTCTGGCACCTTTTCTCTTTTTTCAAAATGAATGATCTGCCACGAGTTATAGATATTGTGGTAAATGATGTAAAATGTTGGTCCTAACCCCACAACAGGGTTGATGAATGCAAGGGCAATCCAAACCACGAAACTATTATTCTTCTGCCCTAAAGCCTGGCTAGCCTCCCGCGAATATTTTTTCCCACCAATAAAATGACCCACTAGAAAATTTAATACACAAATCGCCAAAGAAATGAGGGCGATACTCAAGATCTGATCCATTTTGATGGCGGCTTGGTTTTCAATAAAATCAATGGCTTTAGCTACGACGATGATGAGCGTTGCTAACCAAACATAAAAAGACGCGGATTTTGAGTTCTTGATCGGGGTGCTAATTTTGTGGGGTAGAACGATACTGATTCGCGCGAGGATGAAAGGAATGAATAAGGTTAATAAAACTGGTTGAAGGATCTGGAACGTTGTAACAGGTTCGTTAGTTTTTGCCAAGAACGGGAGGACGATGGGGACAAAAATAGCTATACCTATGTTCGTAATCACAACGGCAGAAGAAACAAAAGGGATATTCCCTTTAAGAAATCCTATGATCACGGTAGATGAAATTGCGGTAGGAGCTATAGCAGTAATGAAAGCGGCTAGCGCTAAAGTATGGTCGATCGTATTTAATAGAAAATAGGAAAGCATTGCGATGGTAACGTTAGCAACAAGCACAAAGAGTAATTGAATTGGGAAATTTGATTCTCGCAAGTTTAGGTCCAGAAAGGCATAAAACAACATGATCATTAGGAGATATTGGATCATCCACGACAAACTACTGAGTTGAGGAAATACGATGCCGAGAACTATGGCAAAAAGGATCGACATAACCTTCCCTTGAGAGCGGAAAAAATTTATCAGTTTATTGGTCATAAATTTAGAACTTTCACGATCATAATAATAGCCTATTCTATTAGGGTTATGAGGAAAGGTGGGTTTATTTATGTAATCGATGTTCTTTCTGCCGTATATAATAATGGATATATTTACATTGGTAATATACCTGTGTAGGTGAAGAGGATTATGACAACAAAACGTTTTTGGCAAGACCCCTACCTCGTAGATCTTGATACTCGTGTAGCCAGCGTAGATAGACCGGGTATAACCCTTGAAGAGACCAACTTTTTTGCTTATTCTGGTGGCCAAGAAAGTGACCGGGGAACGATCAATGGGTTTGAGGTCATAGAGGCAAAAAAAGTAGGGACGGAAATCATTTATACCTTAGTTGAGGGACACAGTTTCTCTGTGGGTGATGAAGTACGGGTTAGTATAGATTGGCCCAGGCGATATCATTTGATGAGATACCATTTCGCCGCCGAACTCGTCTTGGAATTGATCTACCGAACGGTTCCGGGAATTGAAAAAATTGGGGCTCACATTTCTGACGATAAAGCCCGCATTGATTTTGTGCTCGAAAGCAATATTTCGCCCATATTGGGTGAAATTAGCAATATAGCGAATGCGTTGGTCCGCGCCAATTTAGAAATCAGGAGCGCGTTTAGTGATGAAAGCACCGAACGACGGTTTTGGTTGATCGAAGGCTTCTCTCAGGTTCCCTGCGGTGGAACTCACCTTAGGCGAACAGGGGAAATTGGCAGTATCCAGTTACGGCGCGATAACATTGGCAAAGGCAAAGAAAGGGTCGTCATAACACTGAACGATGGATAATTAGCAATCTAACCCAAAAAATTATGAGGAAGACGTATCTCGTAGTTGGCAGTAACGGGTTCACCAAACGAGTTGGTATCTTCGATAGGATGCGATTTGAAATCTTCGAGTGAAGATAAAAAAGTCTCAGAAATAACCTGAGTAGTCAAGGCACTTCCACAATCCAAGCCTAGCAATTGCTCGTGGTAAACTACTATTTGAAACTTATTCACATGTGAGGAAAAATGTCTTCATTACTCGCTACCGCGGTAGCGCACCCTAACATTGCTTTTATTAAATACTGGGGTAATCGGTCAGAAGATTTACGATTACCCGTCAATGGCTCTATATCGATGAATATGGACGGACTGATCACTCGTACGACGGTGCATTTTGACGCTGGGTATGAGAAAGATCGGTTGGCCATCAATGAGATACAGGTCGATGGAAAAGGTCTGGATCGGGTAGTAAAGATCTTAGAAATTGTTCGGGCTGCTGCCGGAATTTCTTTGAAAGCCTCAGTGAGCAGCACTAACAATTTTCCGACCGGGGCGGGGATTGCCAGCTCTGCCGCGGCTTTCGCGGCATTAGCTCAGGCAAGTGTAACAGCGCTAGGATTGGATTGGTCTGAGGCGAAAGTTTCCCGACTCGCTAGGTTGGGGTCTGGCTCAGCTTCACGTAGTGTACCAGGTGGCTTTGTTGAGTGGTATTTAGGGGATTCAGACGAAGCGTGTTATGCCGAAACTATTGCTCCGAAGGAACATTGGAGTTTGGTTGATTGTGTGGCCATAGTGAGCTCAAGCCATAAGAAAACAGGTTCAACTGAGGGCCATTTGTTAGCTTCAACAAGCCCGCTTCAAATCGCGCGGGCAGTTGATACTCCTCGGCGGATTTCACTCTGCCGGCAAGCGATATTTGAAAAAGATATGTCAAAATTAGCGTCCATACTCCAGCTAGATTCTGATATGATGCATTCCGTGATGATGACCAGCACCCCGGCATTATTTTATTGGCAGCCCGAAACCATGGCGGTGATGAAAAAAGTTCAACAGTGGCGCGATGAAGGTTTGCAGGCTGGCTATACTATAGATGCCGGCCCCAACGTGCATGTGATCTGTGAAGCCAAGAAGGCGGATGAAGTAGCCAAGTTATTAAAGAAAATTCCAGGGGTTCAAAAGATCTTGGTATCCCCGGTTGGCGATGGAGTGCGGATCGAGGGTTGATCTGATTCTAATGAACCACTAATAATTGGACGTTATAATGCTAAAATACGCCTTTGTTTGGCTGTAAGAAGGAAACTTATGACTTTATTAATTGTTGTACTCGTTTTTGGTGGAATGGTCTTTATCCATGAATTGGGACATTTTCTCGCGGCTAAGATCGTCAACATCGAGGTGGAAGAATTTGGCTTTGGATTGCCGCCAAAGATCCTCACACTATTTCGGTGGCAGGGAACGGACTTTACCTTGAACGCCCTCCCCTTGGGCGGGTTTGTTCGTCCTAAGGGAGAAAATGATCCCAATGTTATGGATGGACTTTCCGCGGCAAATCCTTGGAAACGGTTGTTTGTTTTGTTTGCCGGTCCTATGATGAACTTGATCACGGCTGTTTTTGTTACTGCCATCATTGTTTCGCAAATAGGAATGGCGGACAAGAAAGTGTTGATAGATAATGTTGTGGTAGATAGCCCAGCTGCGCAAGTAGGCTTGTTGCCAAACGATATGATTCTTGCCATAAATGGCCAAGAAGTAACCGACCCATCCGCCGCCCGATTATTGATCAAGGATGGCGTTGATACTGAACTTACGATGATCGTGGAGAGAGATGGCGAACAACTATCCTTTGCCGTTACCCCGCTTTCTACCCGCCCGGCTGAATTAGGCGCTCTTGGAGTTGGGCTAACCTCCCCGCGCAGGCCAGCAACGTTTGCCGAAACAATAACTTCTGGGGTGGCTTACACAGGAGCCCAAGCAATGAGCATCCTATACATGCCGATAGGCCTTATTCAGGGAGTAATTTCACCTGATGAAGCACGGTTGATCGGTATGAAAGGCATCTATGATATTTTTGATCAAGCAGTAGCAAAGGATTCCGAAACACGAGCCGCTGATCAGACTGGGCAACCAACAACAAATGGCACGGAACCTTCCTACTATGTACTATCTATTGTTGCGATGCTCAGTACGTCGCTTGCCGTTTTCAACCTTCTTCCAATCCCTGCCCTCGATGGTGGTCGTATCTTATTCACCATGCCAGAAATCCTCTTCAAAAAAAGGATTCCATATAAGCTGGAAAATTATGTCAATGGGATCGCTTTCCTATTGCTCATCGCTATGATGGTTATCGTCAATGCGATGGATTTTATCAACCCTATTCAAGTTAACCTACCCTAATTATGGCCACTACAATTTTAAATAATGTTCTCAAGAAACTAAAGTCTCCGGATTTCATCCTCGCTGAAAAAGAACTTGATGTCTTCAGCGATATGGATCCCAAAAGCGTTTCCACCTTTTTACAAGAGTGGAAGGGTGTAAATGATGAGAATAAAACCAAGTTTTTACAAGAATTGTACGAACATTACTTAGATAATACTTTGGTTTCATTTGAGGCGTTGGGTGTAGCTCTAATAAAGGATGACCTGGCTTCAGTGAGGGCATCTGCCTTGCAGCTGCTCGATGAGACAGAAAAATGTGCTATCTTGCCGGACCTGGTAAAAATGATCACTACAGATACTGACGAAAATGTACGCGAGGCAGCTGTTCGCGTCGTTGGTAACTTTGTTCGGTTATATGAGTACGGAGATCTCGACGACTTGGACAATACAACCGCCGAGAATGTTCTGCTAAAGGCTTATCATGACGAACACAGCAAAGTAGCGCGGGCGGCGTTGGAATCGCTTGGATATGCTGGTCGAGATGAAGTGTATGGTTTGATCGAACAATCCTTTGAAAAGAAAGATACTGCTTGGCAAGTTTCCGCGTTGCGGGCAGCTGGAAGAAGCGCGGATGATCGTTGGGCAGGCCAAATATTAAATGGACTCAATGACGCAGATAGCGATGTCTGTCTGGCCGCGATCGAATCCGCTGGAGAATTAGAATTAAAACTCGCTCGGCAACCGCTTCTGGATATGCTTGAAGAAATTGAAGATGTGGAAATGTATGAAGCGATTATTTGGTCCCTATCATCGATTGGCGGCGAGGATGTACGTACCTACTTAGAAGCTCTTATTGCCAATAGCGAGGATGAAGACCTGATCGAATTGATCGAAGACGCGTTGATGAACCTTACTTTCACGGAAGATCTAGAAAGTTTTGATATGATGGCGGTTGATCCGGATGAGGAAGAAGACCTTAAATAAACCAAATATTTAAGGTTCAATTATGCTTCTAAAAGACCTATTCCCCATTTTCGCCAACAACATCTTCCCGATCATGCTGATAAGCATGGCTGGGTTTGTTTTGGGTAGAACAATAAAAATTGACACGCGATCCATTGGACGTGTGTCTTTTTATTTTTTCAACCCCGTTTTGGTATTTAATATCCTGTTGGCAAACAAATTGCCAGTAACCGAAATGTTCAACACCGCGGTGTTCACCATATTGGTCACACTTGGTTCAGGCTTGATCGCCTTATTGGGTGGTCAGATCTTAAAGTTTGATAAGAAAACCCAGATTTCAACCCTTCTAACTTCTATGTTTGCCAACAATGGGAATTACGGTTTGCCGTTGATCGCTTTTGCCTTTGGCGAACAGGCATTATCTCACGCCAGTTTGTATTTTGTGTTCGCATCTCTAATAACCAATACATTAGGCATCTTCATCGCATCCATGGGACATATGTCGATAAAACAAGCGTTTTTGGGCATTTTCCGTATCCCTACCATCTATGCCGTTATGGCAGCCCTTCTCATTAACAGCCTAAACCTAACCATGCCATTGCCCATTGAGCGAACAGTGAGTATCCTTACAGGCGCAGGTGTTCCGGTGATGATCCTGCTTTTGGGTTTGGAGTTGTCGAATATGAAATGGACAAATTCCTTCAAGGCGTTGGGATTGGCAGCCAGTGTGCGTTTGATCGTGGGGCCGCTTCTTGGTGTTGGGTTTGCCGCGCTGCTGGGGATGCAAGGGGTTGGTATGAAAGCGGGTATCGTGGACGCGTCTATGTCTTCCGCGGTAGCGAACGCTAATTTGGCATCTGAATATGAACTTGATTCATCCTTGGTAGCCGCTACCATTTTAGTCACTACCCTACTAAGTCCGCTTACGCTTACGCCATTAATATTGTTACTCGGTTAATTGAAATATCATCAAAAGGCGATAATGAAACAGATAATACTAAGAAAACATATTTGGGTTACTGGCCGCGTGCAAGGAGTAGGTTTTCGGGCATTCACCCAATACGTTGCCTCTTCGTTAGAAATTACAGGGTGGGTACGAAATATGAATTATGATCAGGTTGAAATTATGGCAGAAGGGGAAGAACAACCCATGCTGCAATTTATTCAGGCTGTAAAAAATGGGCCAACAAATTCCGTTGTTCAAAAAATGACCGTGGACGACGAGACCCCAAGCCGCGAGTGGTTAACTTTCAATATTAGGAGTTGAAGTAGTATGGATAACTGGCGATTATTAATTTCTCCACCCGCTAGAGGCGCGTGGAATATGGCTGTTGATGAAGTGCTATTGGACGCGACCGTATGCGGAGACTCGATGCCTACGATCCGCTTGTATAGCTGGGAGCCAGCGTGCTTATCGCTCGGTTACGCCCAAAAAGTAAAAGATGTGGATCTTGATCTTCTAGCTAAATATGGCTGGGAACTTGTTCGCCGTGTAACTGGTGGCAGGGCAATTCTTCACACCGATGAAATTACCTACTCTGTTCTAGCGCCGCTTACCGAACCGCGCGTAGCTGGAACAGTTTTGGAAAGTTATCAGAGAATAGCTGAAGCATTGATCATGGCGGTGCGCGCCTTAGATATCCCAGTTGAAATGGTTACTGAAGTGGATACAACTCGCAGCGCGAAGGGCCCCGTTTGTTTTGAAGTTCCATCCGCTTACGAATTAACGGTAGATGGTAAAAAACTGATCGGATCGGCACAATCACGCCGAAAAGACGGTTTCTTACAGCACGGAGCATTCCCTCTCTATGGGGACCTGCGCCGCATTACCCACGCGTTAGCTTACGATGATGAGACCCTCAGGGCTGAATCGGGCGAAAAGGTTTTAACACGTGCCACCAACGCTGAAATGGTGTTGGGAAAGAAACTTGATTGGGATTCCGTCGCAAAGGTTATGGTGAAGGCGTTTGAAGAAAAACTTGATATTTCCTTGGTTCCTTCCAAGCTTACAGAGGAAGAATCAGCGAAGGTAGACGAGTTGATCACGACAAAATACGCAGCATGGGAATGGACAGGCCGTTTTTAGCCCCGTGAAACGAATATTTTCTTTTATTATCTATATCCTAAAAATGGTTATCTTCCTTCTTCTCGGTTTGACCCTGATCGTTCTTCTCAATTTTGTTGTGATCGATCTACTCGAATCAAATAGGATCTATTTAGCGGAGACAGTGCCGACGCAAAAGATCGGGATCGTGTTTGGCGCGGGTTTGTTGCGTACCGGCGAGCCGACTGCGGTATTGCGTGATCGGGTGGAAACGGCCGCTGAGTTGTTCCATTTGGGCAAAATTCGCGCTATTTTGATGACTGGTGACAATAGTTATGTTGAGTATAATGAGCCCGCTGCTATGAAGCAATATGCGCTCGAATTAGGAATCCCTGAAGAGGCGATCTTTTTAGATTACGCCGGTCGCCGAACCTACGATTCCTGTTATCGCGCGAAACAGATCTTTGGAGTAGAGCAAGCTATCCTGATCACGCAGCGTTTCCACTTGATCAGAGCCCTTTTTCTGTGCGAGCACTTGGGTTTAGAAGCAACAGGTGTGGCGGCGAATAATCGGCAATACCGGAAATTATCAAATCTTTACTGGAATGTTCGCGAGGTTTTTGCTCGAAACGTGGCAATATATGATTTGATCCTAAAACCCAAACCCATTCTGGGCAACCCAGAACCTATCCAACTGGAGGATCACAATGGATCGAAATGAAGCGTTATCCCTAGTGCGTGAATTTGTAAAAACAGAAGGTCTTGTGCGGCATATGCTGTGCGTTGAGACATCAATGCGGTTTTATGCCGAAAAATTTGGCGAAGATGTCGAGTTTTGGGGTGTAACCGGGCTGCTGCACGATTTTGACTGGGAGATCCACCCTACCATTGAGCAACATCCAAGCGAAGGCGCCGTCATCCTCGAGCAGCGTGGCGTTGATCCTGTCATCATTCGAGCCATCCTGAGCCATGGTGACAACACCGGTGTATCACGCGATTCCGTAATGGAAAAGGCTTTGAACGCCTGTGATGAAATTACCGGCTTGATCTCGGCTGTCGCTTTGGTTCGACCATCAAGATCCCTTTATGATCTAGAACCTTCCTCTGTGAAGAAAAAGTGGAAGGACAAAGCCTTTGCAGCCGGTACCGACCGCTCTGGAATGGAACTTGCAGCCGCTGAATTTGGCATCGATCTTTGGGAGCATGTAGGAAACGTAATTACAGCGATGCGCCGCATTGCCCCCGAATTAGGCTTGGAAGGAAATTTACCTCAATCGTAAATTAATTATTAAATCGAAAGGGCATCCTTTTGACCGTTGGGATGCCCTTTTTATATTTAAACGGAAGAAACATTCTTAATTGTATCTTGTCGCCAAATGACCCTCGATCGTGGCAATAAATTTCAAAACTTCGCCTTCGATTTGATTGGTTAATTGTATTGGGTCCGTAAAATTTGGGTCTTGAGATATTATATGGGAGGCGATCGCCTCTGCTCCCTTTATATCCTTCACCAGATCATACTTTGACCAGCGGTCCTCTTTTAACATCGCCCAATATTTTTCTTGGTTCCCTTTATTCGTCCCAACCAGCCAAACTTCAAACCGAAATTCTTTGTGAAGGAATACGATGGCAATTTTTAGACCATGAGCCTTGATCGAAGTAGGGTTGAAGGCAAAAAAGCTAAGGTTCATAGTACCCTGATACAAACTGCTTGAAACGAAATGATCAGGATATTTATTCGTAAAATAGATCCGCAACTCATTTAAATAATTTAGAATGCCTTGGTACGCTTCAACCATGATGCCTTTCTGCATTTGTTTTCGATATTCATCGTAGATGTCCTGTGATGTTCCCATCAAAACTCCTCCTTTTTTATAGAAAATAATATAAAAAGGAGGGCGTGTGAAAATTTACGCCCTCCAGGCGTTATTTTTTAGGTGACTTCGTTGTTGGTTTTTCCTCGGTTTTGGTACCCTTCGGTTTTTTTATCGTTTCTGGTTTAAGAAGCTCTGGTTGGGTAGCTCTGGGCTCAGGTTTTGATTTTTGAGGTTGCTCCACAACGACCGCTTTATCCATTGCCCAGCTGTGTGTGATGCTAACTACTCTATCGCCGTCCTTCACTTCAACAACTGCATCCGCTCGGGTGGCTGCGCGTTTTTTCACCCCGGCTTCATCCAACCGAATCATCTTTGGCGCGGCTTTTTGCAAATGGATGGTGATCTGGTAATTCCCCTTGCCTGTGGCAACGCCGGCAACTGTTACACCCGTGCTGAGGTTCCAAAGGTTAACCCCTCTCCCATAGCGACCTTGAACAGGGAATTCACCCCAATCGATCCTCTTTGCCCGGCCATCAGAGGTGATGACAAATAACTCGTGTTGGTTGTTTTGTAACTCTAAACCCACTACTTCATCAGCGGCATCTAGTTTGATGCCATTCACACCGGCGGCGATCAGACCCATTGGGCGAATGTCTGTCTCGCTGAAGCGGATGGCCATACCTAACTTAGTGGCTAAGAAGATCTCGTCGGTGCCTGTTGTAACAGTTAGGTTGAGCAGGGCATCGCCTTCGTTGACTTTGCATAAATAGAAAGATTGGGCGGAGGGGCCGGGTAATTCACTGAGTAAGGATTTTTTCAGCATTCCTCCTTTTGTCACTGTCAGCAAGCAGGTATTTTCTCCATAGTTCGACCTTTTAGAGAGGCTGAACCCACAAACAGGTTTGTTATGTTCCTTTAGCGGCGTGATCTTGTTGAACAAAACCCCCTCGGATAGCTTTTCTGATTCGGGAAGGGTATGAACCGCGACTGCCGCCGATTCGCCTTTCTCGTTGACAAGATACAAGGTGTCGGTTGATTTTGCCCTGATCAACAATGTTGGCGCGTCTGTACCGCTAAGGCGGAAGGGTTTCTCATCCGCGCTTCGAGAGATCAGTCCTTCCTTGTTCAAGCCAACCCATACAACTTGGTCCGGAAGGATCTGGGTGGTAGTGAGAACAGATTTCTTTTGTTTGCCTTCGCGCAGGTTGATGATCTGGGTTCGACGGCTATCGGCGTAGGTTTCCTTCATGGTCTGCAATTCAGTCGCTGCCATTTCGCGCATTAGCTTTTGTGAACTAAGTAATTCTTCCAGCGTTTTGATAAGCGCTAAAATTTCCTTGTATTCTGTTTCAATTTTTTTTCTTTCCAACTGAGCTAGTCTTCGAAGCTGCATTTCGAGGATGGCATTGGCTTGGAGTTCAGATAATTTAAATTTGCTGCATAGTTTCTCGCGCGCGGCGTCAGCATCTGATGATTTTCGAATAAGGTCAATGATCTCATCCAAATTTTTCAACGCCACCATATAACCTTCTAGAATGTGAGCTCTTGCCTTAGCTTTATCCAGGTCAAACTGCGCTCTGCGACGAATAACGGTGAGGCGGTGCTCCAGAAAAACTTTTAGTGCTTGTTTTAAGGTCAACAAACGCGGCTCGCCATCCACTAACGCAAGGATGATAATGCTGAAGGTGGATTGCATGGGAGTTTTTTTGTAGAGGGCTGTTAGCACCTTTTCAGGATCGATATTCTTTGCTAGCTCGATAACAATGCGCATCCCATGACGGTCAGATTCATCGCGCAGGTCCGATAAGCCTTCCAGATCCCCATTTCGGGATAATTCGGCAATTCTTTCTACCAAGCTGGACTTATTTACCTGATATGGCAACTCTGTAATAATGATGCGGTTTTTGCCGCGTTCCATCTCTTCATAATGGGCTTTTGCCTGTACAGTGACCTTACCGCGCCCGCTGCCGTAAGCGGCCTCGATCCCTTCCTCTCCAGATTCTTGGATGAGTAACCCGCCAGTAGGAAAATCGGGTCCTTTGATGTATTCCATCAAGTGGCTTACATCAATGTCGTCCAGCTTATCCCAATTGCTGAGCATATAGATACAAGCATTGGTAACTTCACCTAGATTGTGCGGTGGGATGGAGGTAGCCATACCAACCGCGATACCAGTAGCTCCGTTTACCAACAGATTGGGAATTTGTGAGGGAAGAACAGTAGGTTCGGTAAGGGTTTCATCAAAGTTCGGGGAAAAATCGATGGTGTTTTTATTGATATCAGTTAGCAGCTCCATGGCAGGTTTGGATAACCTAGCTTCGGTGTACCTCATCGCGGCGGGCGGATCTCCGTCAACGGAACCAAAGTTGCCCTGACCATCCACCAACATACAGCGCAGAGAGAAATCCTGAGCCATACGGGCCATTGCCTCGTATACAGCGGAATCGCCATGGGGATGATACTTGCCAAGCACTTCGCCAACGATACGAGCTGATTTTTTATAGGCTGTGTCGGCGCGAATGCCCATATCGTACATAGAGTACAGGATCCTTCGTTGAACAGGTTTTAGGCCATCACGGGCATCGGGTAAGGCGCGTGATACGATGACGGACATTGCGTAGTCAAGGTAGGAGTCCTGCATTTCTTTTTCGATATTTACTTTTTTTATTAATCCAAGTTCCATTGGTTTTTCCTCAAAAATTCATATTCGCGGTATGCTAATTTTAAACAGATTATATTATAAAGAGAAATGGGCGTATTTATAGGTAGGCGAACAGTTAACAAAAAAACCGGTGGCAGATTCAAGATCTACCACCGGTTTGCTTTGAAAAAATATACTATTCCTCGATACCTTCAGGGAGCAAGTTATCCTCAGGTTCGGGGTCAACTGGGAGCAAGTTCTCACTGAATCGGCCATGAACAAAGCCGGTACCAGCTGGAATCAGTTTACCGATGATAACGTTTTCTTTCAAGCCATACAACGGGTCCTTCGCGGAGCCAATGGCGGCATTGGAAAGCACCTTGATGGTGTGCTGGAAGGACGAAGCGGAAAGGAAGGAATCGGTAGTAAGCGATGCCTTTGTAACGCCCAAGAGAATCTCGGCGAACCTTGCGGGATTTTTTCCATCAACTGAGAGCGCTTCATTGACGCGCTTGATCTCTAAACGATCGACGGAATCACCGGGTAGGTATTCACTATCACCAGCTCGGGTGATCTGAACTTTGCTCAACATCTTGCGGATGATCACTTCGAAGTGTTTGTCGTGAATATTCTGGCCTTGTGAGCGATAAACCTTCTGCACTTCGCTCATCAAGTACATTTGGCAAGCGTCTCGACCTTGCAAGCGCAGGATCTTGTGAGGGTTGAGAGAACCTTCGGTAATTGGCTGCCCAGCCTTTATGTGCTCACCTTCGCGAACAAGGATCAACATAGTGGTAGGAATTTCGTATTCCACTTCATCGCGCTGTTCGTAAGAAACGATGACTTGCCTACCTTCGATGCGAACGCGACCGCCATTTTGGGCGGAAATAGAAGCGTCACCGAGTGTGGCGAGAACATCGTTCAGCTTGACTTCGCTCTCATCTTTTACAACAATGGTCCAGTCAGCTTCAATTTCGTACCCTTCGGAGACCATTTCAGAGTGTTCAACTTTTAAGATCTTAAGTTCAGCATACTTTTCGGATTGGATAATATGAACTTTTCCATCGATCTCAGAAATATACGCTTCACCCTTTGGAGTTTTTCGAGCTTCGAAAAGCTCTTCAACACGGGGAAGACCCGTGGTGATATCGCCACCACCGATGGCAACGCCGCCGGCGTGGAAGGTACGAAGAGTAAGCTGAGTACCAGGTTCGCCGATGGATTGGGCTGCCACGATACCAACCGCGGAACCAAGTTCTACGGTCTTGCCTCGGCCTAAGTCGATGCCGTAGCATTTGGCGCAGATTCCGTGATTCAATTCGCAGGTCATTGCCGAGCGAACTCGAACTTCAGTAACGCCAGCCGCGCCGATTTGAATGGCGATAGCATGATCCATCATTTGGTTACGGTCGATGATCATTTCGCCAGTTTGGGGATCGTATATGGGGGCAGCGGTGAAACGGCTATACAAACGGCTGGAAATATCTTGGCCAGCGACATCGTCTGTAGAGCGGACCCAAATACCATCTTTGGTGCCGCAGTCTTTTTCATTGACGATCATATCTTGCGCGATATCCACTAAACGGCGGGTGAGATAACCAGCATCCGCGGTACGGAGAGCGGTATCGGCCAAACCCTTACGGGCACCGTGTGTGGAAATGAAGTATTCCTGAGAAGTAAGACCTTCGCGGAAATTAGAGCTAATAGGCATAGGAATGATACGACCGGAAGGATCTGCCATAAGACCGCGCATACCAGCAAGCTGGGAGATCGGACCAAAACCGCCCTTGGTGGCGCCTGAATAAGCCATGGTCGAGAGGTTCCCGTTCGGGTCAAGGTTTTTACGAACTTCCTTAGCTACATCGGTTGTGGTCTGTTGCCAAATACTGATGACGCGCTCATTCTGTTCTTGCTCGGTGTAAAGACCGCGTCTAAAGTCGCGCTGGATCTTTTCAACTTCTTTGAGGCTCTCAGCAATGATCTCGCCTTTTTTGGCAGGAACCATAATATCGGATACGGCAAGGGTGATACCGGATTTCATAGCATATGTGAAGCCGATCTGTTTCACAGCGTCAGCAACATCTGTGGTAACTTCTTGGCCGCAAATT
>CAIRYE010000107.1 GCA_903882765.1 uncultured Anaerolineae bacterium | reverse complement strand
GTTTATCCAACGGAACCCCCTGCACTCGGCCCCAAGGTTCGCCATTCTTGTAAACTACTTCTTCTACCTTGACCACATTTCGGCCAGGCCATACGAGGCCGATCCAGCGAACGTATACGCCATCCAAGCCTTTGGTGGGACCCCAATCCTCATTGGCGATCAGATCTAACGCGCCAGAGAAGGTGGAGTTGAGGCGCTGCAGGGTTGGGGTAAGCGCGCCCCAGTTGTAGCGGGTCATATTATCGCCCAATTTTTGGGTGCGGCTCATTGGCATGGTCAGCGGTCCGCCTCCGCCTCTGCGGAAGTAGTTGTTGCTGGCAAAGGTATACAACCCTGCCCCGGGTAAGGTGGGGGTGGGTGGTGTAGGCGGTGTGGGCGGCGTGGGTGGTGTTGGCGGCGTGGGTGGGGTAACAGATCCATCCGGTACGCTCAAAAAGTAATCTGAGAGTTGCTGAGCGGTACCATAGAACAGGTTGATATCCATATCGCGGTTGCTGCCGGGCAGAATGAGATAATCGCCGCTGAACTGCCATAGCTTGATCGGCCCCGGGCAGGCGCTGGCGTTAAAGGCTTTTTGCAGCACAGGGTTATCGAGCCGGGTTTTTAGGTCAGCCCAGGTAGTGCAATTGGCAAAATAGCGATTTTGGTCGGGGTATTGCGCCCACCAATAATCCATTTTTGGCCAGCTCGAGAGGTAAGGCAAAAACCATTGGGCGGTGTAAATGATCACCTTCCATTTTGGTTTGCATAAGTTAAGAAATTTTATGAACTCGCCAGCGTAGGTAGCGGGGGAGTAGCCAGTGTAACGAACTTCCATATCCACCGCGAACGATTTTACTTCCGCGGGGCAATTGGCAACCATCCAATCATAATTTGCTTGGCCGTTCACCCAGGGGTTGTAAACAAAATAAGGGAAGCGCACCAAGGATTTTGCGGCAGCCCATTGCTTTGTGAAATTGCTATCCATGTGGTGCCCGCCGCTCATATCATTGATGCGGATACCGATACCGGCTACACCATTGGCTTTTAGAACCGGTACGTCAATTTGGAGTTGGCCTTCCCAAACATCTACTACTAGGCAGGTATTAATATTCATCGCATCCTCCTGCGTGTTACGCTCGCGCGGCACGCTCGTTCCATTTTTATTCTCGTTGAGAGTAGTGTCATCCTATTCGGTTTCTGATTGAATCTTATCTTAATTATCCACCCAATTTCATAATAAATTCGTTTCAAAGCAACATTGCTTGGTCAGTTTTCCAAATAGAGAACTTCGCCGGTGATCTCCAGATCTACCTTGGTGCTTGGCACCGTGCTAAGCCCTAGGTTGCGCCCCACAAAAACAAAGGCATCGAACTGCAGCGCGGTGAACCCAAGCTGACCTGGGTTGGCCACCTCCAGCCGAAAACGCTCGATGGTTTGGTCTACCATGGCGCCCATCAACGAGCGGCGATAAAGCTTGCCGCTTTCATCGATCTCGATGTAAACGGAGCAGGTCATGCGGCCGCC
>CAIRYE010000106.1 GCA_903882765.1 uncultured Anaerolineae bacterium | reverse complement strand
TTGATCAATACTTGTTCAATCCTGGTTCGGTCTACCCAAATTGGTAATAAGTTACTCGCCAGATCGGTTTCTATGGTTTGTTTTTTGTCGGCGGCTTGCCGTTTGGTGGAATTCAATACCGTTTCAATCACATCAGGGATGTAGACATTCTTGAAATCCAAACGCAATCGGCCGGCTTCGATCTTGGTGATGTCGTTGAGATCCTCAACGATCGTTCTCATACGCTCAACGTTGGTTCGAATGGTGTTTAAAAACCCACTCTGAGCCTCGGTAAGCGGCCCAACAGCCCCAGCCGCCATCAACTCAGAATATCCTTTGATCGAGGTCATTGGGTTTTTTAGCTCATGGGCAACAAAGGAAACAAATTCGCTTTTGGCAAGGTTCGCTTCTTTGATCTGATTGAAATATTGGCCATTGCTAATAGCGATGGTGGCGTGGTCAGACAGGCGGGATAAAAATGCCTTTATATCGGTAATATCCTTGGGTGTTTCGCTTGTTTCAATAGCGAGTAGCCCAAGTATGCCGGATTCGCGTTTTATCGGTGTAATGAGTTGAATTGTCGAGGTTTTGGCTAAGAAGGTAGGCGGTATGTTGTCATTTCGATTGATGACGGTTGGTGAATTGGTTTTTGAGATCTTTCCAAGAGTCAACATAAATTCTTTTAGTTTTTCCTGAGATACCAATTCGGGATCATTCGATTTCCAATGCGATAGCTCCACCCCATTTACAAGGCCGATCATTCCTATCGAAAAACCGGAATACTTGATAGCCCAGCCAAGTGTTATCTCAAGGGTTTTTTCAAGATCGATGTTGGCATTCAATTCCAAGTCGATCTGCTGCATGATCGAAAGTTCTTCGATCCGGCTGGTGAGGTTTTGGTCGGTAAGAGTATATAGGCGGGCGTTTTCAATGGCGGTGGCGGCCTGGCTGGCAAAAGCTGAGAGGTATTTTTGGTCGTCGTCCCGCAAAAGGCGATCGCCCTGATCATTCAATAATTCGATAGCGCCAATAACCTGATGGTTTACTTCCAGCGGAACAGTGAGCAAAACCGTGTGTTCCTCTTCGCTGGCACTAAAACCTTCGACTCTGATGCTTACTTTTTTGGTAAGCATACCCGATGGTTCATCTACAAGTAGTAAGGCACCATTTTCTGAGCCGGCAAGCTGAAGAGCGCTTTCAAGAATGATCTTTAGCAAGGGCTCAATCTCTAAAGTTGAGTTCAACCTTTTTGCCGCTTCGTTGAGTTTAGCGAGTTGTTGAGTTCTTTGCTCCATTCGAGAGATCAGTTGGGATTTCACGATAGCGCTTGCGGTTTGATCCGCGATGGCTTGCAAGGTTTCTTTTTGTCGATTGGAGTATTTAACCGTGGTGGAGGTGGAACCGATCGATAAGCAGCCAATTGTATCGGCACCAGAATTCAGTGGAACGCCGATGAATGAACGAATGCCCCCCAAAGGACGCGGTATTTCCATTTGTTGGCAGGTAAGCTCCATATCGTTCGATAGGATCGCTTTGCGTGTTTGGATGATCTTATGTTCGGCGGTTTCATCTGCCCCGGTGGGATTGTTTTCTTTTCGGTTCACTCTCTCTTCGTGTTCAAGGTAAAAAGGGTAGTAATAAAAATCCTGCTCTTGGTTGAAAAGCATGATCTTAAAAACATCGGCGGGGATTACCTGAGTGGTTTGGGCATAGATCAGCTCCAACATATCGTCAAAGTGAATTGTGATATTTATGCCCTGAGAGATCCTTGAAAGGATGGTCATTTCATGGTTCTTCCGCTCCAGGTCATGGTTGTTTAAGTTTTGTACCAAATTTGAAACGGTATCCGAGACTAGACCAGCGAGAGTTAACACTTTTGTTGGAAGATCAACATCCTCTGAAGGTCCTTTGTAAATTTCGAACCATCCTGCCAATCTCTCTTGTTTGTAAAGGGGCAGATAATAGCAATCGTCTCGAAGGATGTAAGGGCTGTTTTTGTTTTGTTTACTAAGAATGAACGCGGAAACTTCATCGAGGTTGGAAGCGGGGATCTTGCCTTCTTTTGGGTTTTTAGCGAGTTGTTGTTGCGTATAAGTATCCGACGAAGGTTCGTAAACAAAGAGATCAAAAGAAATCCCCAATAGCTCTTTTTTGGCAATTTGAATCAGATCACGGACGATCTCTTCACTCGTTTTCATTCAACGAACCAAAATTCATTGAATGAAAAACAATTGCCCTTGCCAAAAAAGACAAAGCTATTAGGGAGATATGTTAAGACTATTTGCCCAGGTTCGGCTGGATATTCATCATATTTGCTGTTGCTGCAAGATATACCCATCATAAATGATCCAGTAGTTACAGATTGATATGGCTAAATATCGAGATTTCTTACCTTTTTTGCATGGGTGGTAATAAATTTTTTGCGTGGCGCA
Source organism: uncultured Anaerolineae bacterium (assembly GCA_903882765.1). GTDB lineage: Bacteria > Chloroflexota > Anaerolineae > Anaerolineales > Villigracilaceae > UBA5195. The sequence continues at coordinate 6,021 of CAIRYE010000106.1, read as the reverse complement.
ACTTCATCGCCCATTAGGATATCAAAAGTACGTTCAGCTTCGGCGGCATCTTCTACTGAGACTTGTAACAACGTTCTATTGACTGGATTCATCGTCGTTTCCCAAAGTTGGTCAGGGTTCATTTCGCCCAACCCTTTGTAACGCTGCAGCGAGGCTTTTTCGCTATCTTTGCCGAGATCAAGGATTGCGGCATCTTTTTCTTGGTCAGAATAAAGATAGCGGGCTTGTTTTTTGTGTTCCAAACGATAGAGCGGCGGTTGGGCAATGTAAAGATGTCCCTGATCGATAAGGCTTGGCATATGCCTGAAGAAAAAGGTCAGCAAGAGCGTGCGAATGTGGCTACCATCAACATCCGCATCCGTCATAATGATGATGCGACTGTAACGTAAACCGGAAATATCCATATTATTACCGATACCCATCCCTAAAGCGGAGATAAGAGATTTTACTTCGTTGTTGCCTAAGATCTTATCGAGACGGGCGCGCTCTGTGTTCAGGATCTTACCGCGCAAGGGCAGAATCGCCTGAAAATGGCGATCGCGTCCTTGTTTTGCCGAGCCACCTGCCGAGTCACCTTCTACGATGTAGAGTTCGGTCTTGCTGGAGTCGCGGTCGGAACAATCGGCTAGTTTCCCCGGCAAGGTTAGCGATTCGAGAGCGGACTTGCGGATGACTAGGTCTCTGGCTTTACGGGCAGCATCTCTAGCGCGCGAGGAGGTCAAACATTTTTGGATGATCGCCTTAGCCGCTTGGGGATTCTCTTCAAGGAAGATCCCAAATGATTCACTAACCACCTGTGTAACAATGGTCTGAACCTCGGGGTTCATCAACTTTACTTTTGTTTGTGATTCAAATTGAGGATCGGGATGTTTAATAGAAACAATCGCGGTCATACCTTCCCGGGTATCATCACCGGTAAAGTTAGATTCCGCGTCTTTGATCAAGCCATTTTTACGAGCGTAATCATTGATCACTCTGGTTACAGCGGTGCGAAGACCGGTCATATGCGTACCGCCATCAATGGTGTTGATGGTGTTGGCAAAAGAGAAGACGGATTCGGAAAAAGCATTGGTATATTGGATCGAAACTTCAACGCCAATACTTTCGATCTGTTTTTCCGCGTACATTACTGGGTGCAAATTCTCGCGGTTCTTATTGAGATACCTTACGAAGGAACGAATACCGCCCTCAAAATAGAAGGTCATGGCGCGGTCAACCCGAAGATCGACCAAGTTGATGGTTACGCCGCGGGTTACAAACGCCATTTCCCTAAAACGTTGTACCAACGTTTCGAAGCGATATTCAGGGCTTTCTTTGAAAATCGTTGGGTCGAATTTGAAAGTAGTTTTTGTGCCGTGGGCTTCTGGTTTGGCTTTGCCAATTACATGGACTTCGTTCATTGGGATACCGCGTTCGTAACGTTGAGAATGAACTAATCCACTCTTGGTTACTTCTACTTCGCACCATTCTGAAAGAGCGTTTACGGCAGAAACACCTACACCGTGTAAACCGCCCGATACTTTGTATCCGCCGCCACCAAACTTACCACCAGCATGAAGCACGGTCATGACTACTTGCAAGGCTGAGATCTTTTTCTCAGGGTGAATTTCTACCGGGATACCTCGGCCATTATCCTCAACCGAAATAGCGCTATCTGGATGGATGGTTACGTCGATCTTATTACAAACGCCTGCTAAGGCTTCGTCAATTGAGTTATCAACCACTTCGTAAATGAGGTGATGTAAGGCTTTTTGGTCGGTGCCACCAACGTACATACCAGGTCGGCGGCGTACTGCTTCGAGCCCTTCCAAAATTTGAATGCTCGATGCATTGTAATTAGCGGGAGTTGTCACAACGTCCTCCAAGGAGATTATCTTCCTGAATTTTTAATTTCATTTTTCGATTTAAACCATAGGACAGTTTGTTCGATCCAACTGTTTGTTTCCTGATAATACATAAAACTTGCAGCTAACAAGCCGGTCGCGACAAAACCATGCCCGAAAATTCCGAAGAGCGACATCCATGAGGTTGATGGCGCAGAGCGCCATAGAGCATCCATCGCCTGAGAAATAAACAAGGCAATAATAGAAAACCAGCCCAAGGAAGGAATTCCATAACGGAGCGAGCGCCAACTAAGTTTGAAGGCTTCTAGAACATTTGTCGTTCCATCAAAAAGGGGAAAATAGGAATAAAAGACCAACATCAACAGCCAAGCCAACGGAACCATTAATAGGATGCCAAGAAAAGAGCGCACCCCGTCTCCGAGCTGGCTGATAAGTAAAAACAAGACAGAGAGGGGTAAATTTAGGAAGAAGAAGAAGACAAACCATATAATATCTAACAGAAAAACATTGAGGATCAGTTTGGGTAACGACAGCGCGTTATTGGCACTTAGGCTTACCCGCGAAACAGAGCGAAAATAAAGGATCCCGAACAAAATGCCGATCAAATTCAAAGCCAAGATCACGATCAAGTTGCTCTCAATGGTTAGGAAAAGCATTGGGGCTTTTGCGCCGAGAGGTGTATCGTTTGATATTGCTGTGCTAAACAAGCTGAATATTCCTACCGGGTAGGTTCGTAGAACTGATAAAAGATTCATACTAACTTTAATTTCGGTTAAGGCGGACATTATTTCCGCTGGAAGTTGTTGAGCCGATTCTTTAATTAATGCGAAAAAAGGGTCGATCAACGAGTCAACCTTTACTTGCGGACCAAGCCATAAAAATAGATCTAATAATATTGGAAGGATGATCAAATAGATGTGGTTCGCAACGATATTAAAACCTTTTATCAATGTTTTAAAAACACTGGGAGGGGCAGGAAACGTAGTAATATCTTGATTTTTTATATCCATAACCTTTTAATTTTACCATACCTGCGCTTTATTCGTTAATTAATGAAAGAACCGCGTGCTACTACGGAAAAATCGCATTCAACACCAAATTTGGGCGAAAAATACGGTATATTATGGTCATAGATTGATATGAATATTGAAAATGATCCATCCATGAAATTAAACCGATTGAGCGTATTTGTCTCGATCATTTTGATTGCCCTTGGTATCTCCGTGCTGATCCCGTCCAGCTTGTTTGAGATCACCACCCGTGTTTTTAGCCTGCAATTTTCCTTTCCTGTAAACCTATACTTTTTCTCGAACATCCTCATAACATTGCTCACCGCTACGGGGATGATGTGGTTTTTGCAAAGTCACCCAAATCTGAGCCGGGGAACTTTAATTCAGCATAGCATTACACCTTCGATCACGTCGTTTATCCTTAGCATCGTATTGCATTCTATGAAGATAGGGCCGAGTTGGTGGTTCATATTTGTAATGGGTGGCGCTGTTCTTCTGCTGGTGATCCTAGCGGAGTATGTAGTGATCGAACCTACTGATGTTTGGTTCCCCTTATCTATTGTCGGTTTGATGTCACTTTCGTATCTTTTATTTTTGATCTTTCTTTCCGCCATCTCATTTTCTGACCAACGATTGTTCACTGTTGCCTTCATCGTCTTTCCGATCTCATTTTTAGTAACCCTGCGTTCCATTCAGCTTCGAACTAGTAAATGGGAGACGGGTTGGGCGGTTGGGATCGGTTTTGTAACAACCCAGTTTGCCCTTGTTTTCCATTATTGGCCTATTACACCCGTTCAATATGGTGTTTTCATCACAGGGATCCTCTTCTCTTTGGTAGAGTTTTCGCAGAATATTCTCGAAAATAACCCCCTCAAACGCGCTGTCATCGAACCCGCTGTCGGCTTTCTTCTATTTGTACTAATTGGGATATTACTTTAATCATGACTAATAAATTTATAACGCTTAACCAGCAACAACTGTTCTTTATCCACAAACAATCTGAACGAGAAGCCCCACGGGAAGCTTGTGGGTTGTTGGCGGGTAAGGATGGTGTGGTAACCATGGTGATACCTGTAAATAACGCCGAACCGGGTAGCAGTCGTTTTCGAATGGACCCAAAAGCACAGCTGAGAGCGATGGAATTGGTGGATATTGAAGGATTGGAATTTTTGGCCATTTATCATTCCCACCCAAAGGGAAAGTATTACCCCTCCGACACCGACGTACGGGAGCACGCCTATCCTGTGATCAGTGTGATCTGCTCAAAAGTTGGTCGGAAATGGGCCTCGCAAGCATTTTGGATCGAAAATGGAAGATTCGAAGAAGTGCCCATTCTTAGTGCCTAATGTAACTTAGATCACATTTAAGGGTTTTACTTTTCATACCCGGAGGATTTGATGCAATATATTTTGTTTGTTGGTGTTATTTTTGTTGGATATTTATTGGGTTCCATCCCCAATGGCTTGTGGATAGTGAAGGTTGTAACCGGAAAAGATGTACGACAGATCGAAAGCGGCCGAACCGGTGGCACAAATGTGTTACGGGCCGCTGGTTTTATTCCAGGTCTACTGACCGCTTTATTGGATATTCTAAAAGGTGCGAGCGCTGTTTGGGTCGCCAAAGCGGCTTTTCCCGAAGAGGTTTATCCTGGAGTTTACTGGGTATATGTTTTGGCGGCAACGGCTGCCATTCTTGGACACAATTACTCCATCTTTATGCCTGAGTTTGATGAGCAGAAGAAGTTCCGCCGTTTTCGCGGTGGCGCTGGCGGGGCGCCTGCCCTTGGTGGCGCGATCGGTTTATGGTCGCCAATCGCTTTGATCATTTTGCCCTTAGGCGTTATCGTTTACTTTACGATCGGATATGCTTCTGTTACTACACTAAGCGTCGCGTTTTTCGCGATGGTAGTTTTTGGAATTAAATACCTTCTTGACCCAACCAGCTCCGACAACCCACTGCCTTATGTTTTATATGGTTTGTTCGCGATCATCTTATTGGCATGGGCCTTAAAACCCAATATTACCAAGCTGATCGCTGGCAATGAACGGGTGATCAATATTAGTTTGCACGGCTGGCTGAAGAAGAAAAAAGAAAACAAGACCCGAGAGGATTAATCCTCTGTGTCGGGCAGGTCTTTCTCTAGCAACGCTTTATAGAGTGCTCTCAGGTTATGTTGGTGTAGGGTTTCGGCTAATCCGCCTAAATAAACTCGGCTTTTCCCGCATTCCTCAATAGAAACTTCATCCAGGTAATCGATGGGTGATTTTCTTTTTAAAGCAACTCTTACATGTTTTCGAATGTTCGATAGATAGGCAAGGTTATCTTTTACCGCGGCTTCGATCTCACCACGCAACACAATATCTCCGTGCCCCTGAATAATGTTCTCCAAGCCCATTTTGCCGATCTTTTTGATCGAGGCGACAATGTCATTGATATTGCCATCAACGATGAAGGGCAAAGGCATAAACGAATCGCCGGCAAAGAGGATGCGATCTTCTTCTACTAATACCGAGATACCGTCATTGCTATGGCCGGTGGCAGGGGATAAGATCAAATTCTTTTTTCCGACGCGTAAAATCATATCTCCATCATCAAATGTTAGATGAGGAAGAACGATCTTCACTTGGCTGAGGGAGGGATTACCCACTTTTGCGCTTTCGAAGGATGGGATGCTTTTTGATTCCATCAGATCACGGCAAAGGGTGTGGGAAATTATGGTTGCGCCTGGGAAAAAGCAATTTCCCCAGGTATGGTCAGCATGGTAGTGGGTATTGATAACATAGCGAACATGAAGGTTAAGATCATGTTCCACAAATTCTCTGATCGCAATGGTCTCTTCGGGTGTGGCAAGGGTATCGATCACTACTGCCCATTGCGGGCCAGTAACAACACCAGCTGTAACCTGAGCGTAGATCTCACTCTGAAACCAATAAACATTTTCTGATACTTTTTCTCGATGCATATTTCGCCTTATTTATTAAGATAGCCTATAGATAGCATAAACTGAATACAAAATCAAGAAAGTTGTGACATTTGAAGTACAAAAATATGTAGGTTTGTCAAACATATTAGACACATGCGGCAAGAAAAACCAAAGGGGAACGATAATTCAAAGGTCTCATCGGCATATTGTTAGAGCGCTGGTTGTGTCTTTTCAATTGTGTAGC
>CAIRYE010000105.1 GCA_903882765.1 uncultured Anaerolineae bacterium | reverse complement strand
CATTGCCGATGTGTTGGATAGCACAGTTGAGGAGGGGTTGGAGTTGTTCGCCGCCTTCCCGAATATGCAGAATAAGCTGAAACTGCTGGATGAGGTTGGCCTTGGGTATGTGAAGATTGGGCAATCTGGCACCACCCTCTCAGGTGGGGAAGCGCAGCGGGTGAAGCTCTCGAAGGAGCTTTCGCGACGGGCTACCGGGCGAACGCTGTATGTGTTGGATGAGCCATCGGTTGGGCTGCACGCCGCTGATGTTCATAAATTGGTGGAAGTGCTGCAACGGCTGGTGGATGCCGGCAACTCCGTGTTGATCATTGAGCATAATTTGGACATCATCAAGATCGCCGATACCGTGATCGACCTTGGCCCTGAGGGCGGGGATCGGGGCGGGCAGGTGATGGGCATTGGGACGCCGGAGGAGATCATGGAGATCAGCGATAGCTATACCGGGCAGTTCTTAAAGAGCCATTTAAGGCTATAATAGGTATTTCATGTTCAAATTCAGGTAGAATTAGAGCATGGAACGTTTGTAAATTGAAAGGAAACTTATGACTGACGAAATCGATGACCCAACCGCGGACGCGCCCAAGAAAAAAGCCCCGCGAGTTAAGCTGCAAACCTCTGCCGGCAAAGCAGTGAAAAACGCTGGTTCCGCTGACGACGGCGAACCGAACCGAACCAAGGTGGTGCTCAACCGCTCTTACTCCAAGCTGGATGATAAGACCTTGAACTCGATGCACCCCTATAAGGAAAAGAAACAGACCGGGCCGATCGTACTATGGAGCGTGGTGATCCTGCTGCTGATCTCGGGGATCGTGCTGATGGTGGTTTGGATGGCGAGCGGCAACGGGCCAAGCATTAATTTGTTTGCCACGCGCACGCCTACCCCTACAATTACCCCCACTCCTACTAATACCTTGGAGCCGAGCCCGACTCCAACTGAGACGGCTACCCCAACCCAAACCTTTACGCCCACCCCCAGCGCGCCGTTTGAATATATTATTCAGGAAAACGACACGCTGTACTCCATCGCCGAGAAGTTTAGTTTAGGCGCGGATGGACTTTTGATGTTGTTCGAGCTGAACCCTGAAACCGCTACCGGTTACATTACCTTGGGTCAGAAGATCTTGGTGCCGAATCCGGATTTCAAACTCGCTACCGCTACCCCCTTCCCGACCGGAATGGCGTACGGGTCGAAAATTGAGTACACCGTGCGGCCAGGTGATACTATGCAAGGCATCGCTTCTCTGTTCAATAGCACCATGGAAGACATTATGAAAGAGAACGAAATAACCGATGCCAACGCGCTGTTCGTAGGTCAGGTTTTGGTTGTGAGGGTGAACTTGGTGACCCCAACACCGAAGCCGGCTCCGACGATCACAGCCGGGCCAAGCCCCACAGCGCCCAGCCCTTTTACCGCCACCCCAACGCCATAAGCTGGGTAGTTAGAGCGTAAAAAGGCTTTACAAACACAAGAAGATAGGGTAGAATTTGACCCCGTTGGAATTGGAATTATTTTCGGAGGAAAACCTTTGGCAAACATTAAGTCACAAATCAAACGCAATCGACAGAACGAAAAGCGCCGCCTGCGCAACCGCACCTTCCGTGGTGCCGCACGCAACGCCGTACGTGATGCTCGTGTTACCATTGAAGAAGGCAAGCTCGACCAGGCTAGCTTGGTCGCCGCCATCAGCAAGCTCGATAAAGCCGCGGAGAAGGGTGTTATTCATAAGAACAACGCCGCCCGCCGCAAGAGCCGCCTGATGAAGGCCTTCAACGCCGCACAAGCATAAGAGTACCATCGTCTTAGCGAAACTTTAGAGACTGCCCAATTTGGGCAGTCTCTTTTGCGTTTTTGGGGTTTGGGTGGGGGTGTTTTGGTGATTTGATGGATGATGGGGTGGGTAGGGCTTGTTGGCTAGCGCCAACACTGCTTGTCAGCGCCAAGCAGCTACGCGAGGCTGCGCCTCGGGCTGGGTGTTTGCCTTGTTGATGGATGGTGGGGGTGGGTAGGGCTTGTTAGCGCCAAGCGGGTATGCGAGGCTGCCTCGGGGGTGATGGGCTTTGCAGTGTTGATGGATGGCGGGGTGGGTAGGGCTTGTTGGCTAGCGCCAACACTGCTTGTCAGCGCCAAGCAGCTACGCGAGGCCGTGCCTTGGGTGGTGGTGTTTGCCGCGTTGGTGGATGTTGGGCCTGGGTAGGGTTTGTTGGCTGGCGCCAACCGGGCTGGTCGTGCCCAGCCTCTACGAGAGGCTACGCCTCTGGTTAAGGGGCTTTGCCGCGTTGGTAGAGGTTGGGGGTGGGTAGGGCTTGTTGGCTAGCGCCAACACTGCTTGTCAGCGCCAAGCAGCTACGCGAGGCTGCGCCTCGGGCTTGGGGTGACGCGTTGATATGCGACTCAAGGCTGCGCCTTGGATGGGGGGCAGGTGGAGCTTGATTAGTATGGAGGGGTGCTGGGGATGATGTGATATTCGTCATTAGTTATTTATTACCGTTTTTGCCCATTTGGGATGGCTTTTGTGTTTTAATGTTTATAACAGTTACAAATTAGTGAAACCCATAGGAGATCAAAATGTCCAAAACCCTCGATAATCTGGCTGCCGCCTTTGCTGGCGAATCACAAGCCAATCGCAAATACCTTGCCTTCGCAAAAAAGGCAGAAGAAGATGGTTATTTAGCCATTGCCAAGCTGTTTAAAGCTGCCGCCGCCGCTGAGACCATCCACGCCCACAACCATTTTAAGACAATGGGCGGCGTACAAGGCACTAAAGAAAACCTCGAAGCCGCCATCGCCGGTGAGAACTACGAAGTGGTGACCATGTACCCCACCATGATCGAAGTTGCTGAAGCCGAACAAGAGAAGAAAGCCTTGGCTACTTTCAAGTGGGCCTTTGAAGTGGAAAAGGTTCACGAAGCCCTTTACCGCTACGCGCTGGAGCATATGGACCCCAACACCCCTGTTGTGGATTACTATGTTTGCCCCATCTGTGGTTACACCCATGCCGGCAAGTTTGAAGGCCGCTGCCCAGTTTGTAATGCCCCCGCGGAGAAGTTCTTTAAGGTAGAGTAATATCTGCGGTAGATAGAAGCACATCAGCCCCTGTTTCCACAAGAAGCAGGGGTTTTTCTTTGGAAATGTTATAATTCTTGCCTAACAATAACAGGAAGCATAAGGTGAGTGACGATGTTTGATGTAGAACAAAAAGCCATCCAAGCGCGCATTAGCGCGTTTTGCCAGCAAAATGATATACCCGAAACCGAGTTGAAATGGTCGCCCATTCCGTTTAGCGGAGAGTGGGGCATTTCTGTTTCGTTCTTTCAGATGGCTTCGAACGAGGCCAAGGCGGGCAAGAGCAAGGGGCTGCCGGTTCCGCAGCGTGCCAGCCAAATGGCGGAGCAGGTAAAAGACTACATCGGCGCGATCCCTACCATTAGCCACATTGAGGCGGTGAAGGGGTACCTCAATTTGTATTTCTCCACGCCGGAGTTCGCGGCGCGGGTGATCGGCACTGTGCTGGATGGCGGCAGCCGTTTTGGTGCCGGCGCCAGCAAAGGCGAGAGGGTGATGGTGGAGTACGCTCAACCGAATACCCATCATTCCTTCCACATTGGGCATGCCCGTAACACCATTTTGGGCGAGAGCCTGGCCCGTATTGTGGAGTTCGCCGGGTTTGAGACCTTGCGCGCCAGTTATCCGGGCGATATCGGCTTAGGGGTCATCACGGTGGTGTGGGCCTACAATAAATTTTATAAGGGGCAGGAACCGGCCGGTGTGCATGAGCGCGGGCAGTGGTTGGCGAACATTTATGTTGAGGCCACCCGCCTGTTGGAGAAGAAGGATAACGAGAGCCCAGCGGAAACGGCATTGCGCGAAGGGTACGAGGCGGAGCGGCGTGAGATGTATCAGCGCTGGGATGCCGGCGACCCTGAGGTGCGGCAGCTGTGGCTGACCACCCGCGAGTGGAGTTTGGAAGAGCTGCGCGATATCTTGGGTATGTTGGGGGCGAAGATCGATGTGTGGTTCTTTGAGAGCGAAGTGGACGAACCCAGCAAGGCCATCGTGCAGGAGTTGATCGATCGAGATATTGCCACCGACGAGCGAGCAAGCGGCGGGGCGGTGATCGTGAAGATCGATGAGAAGTTGGGGCTGACCAAGGAGAAGTACCGCACCAATGTGCTTTTGCGCAGCGATGGCACCACCCTGTACCTTACCAAGGATCTGGCGCTGGCGCGGGAGAAGTTTGAGGTGTACCATATTGACCGCTCTATTTATGTGGTGGATGTGCGGCAGAGTTTGCATTTGCAGCAGACCTTCGCCATTTTAAAACTATGGGGCTTTAAGCAATCGGAAAAATGTTACCACTTGGCTTATGGCTATGTGAGCCTGCCGGAAGGCGCGATGAGCGCTCGGCGCGGGCGGGTGGTGTTGTTTAAGGAAGTGTACGACGAGGCGAAGAACCGCGTTTTGGCGGTGATCGAGGAGAAGAACCCGGGAATGCCGGCCGAGGAACGCGCCGGTGTTGCCCACAAGGTGGGGCTGGGGGCGTTGACGTATTCGATGTTGTGTGTGGATAACAATAAGGATATTGTGTTCGAACTCGATGACGCGTTGAGTTTTGATGGCCGAACCGGGCCTTATATTCAGAACGCTTATGTGCGCGCGAACTCTATTTTGAAGAAGTATCGCAATGAGGGTGGAAGCGACGCCGAATTGGCGAACCCGCTGTTTGCTCACACGCTGAGCATGCACGAGATCGAGCTGATCGAGCAGATCACGCGCTTCCCGGCGTTGGTGCAGCAAGCCGCTAATGAGTACCGCCCTATGGTGATCGCGATGTACGCTTATGATCTCGCTAACGCGTTTCATAGTTTTTACCACGCGGTACCGGTGCTGCAAGCTGAGAGCGAGGCAATGAAGAAGGCGCGCTTGAGCTTGGTGCTGGCCGCGAAGCAGGTGGTGGCTAACGCTTTGGATCTGCTGGGCATTACTGCTCCTGAGGTGATGTAGGGGCGCACTTTTTGTTGAGATTTAAGATCAAGAGCGGGCTCACGCAAAGCCGCTAAGTGGCAAAGAAGGTCAAAAGCTTTTTTTTGGGAAGAGCTTTAGGATCAAGGGCGGCTCACGCTAAGGACGCTAAGAGCGCTAAGAAGGTCAAAAGCTATTTGGGGAAGGGCTTTAGGTCAAGAGCGGCTCACACTAAGGCACTAAGGACACTAAGAAGGTCAAAAGCTTTTTTGGGAAGAGCTTTGAGGTCAAGAGCGGGCTCACGCAAAGCCGCTAAGTGGCAAAGAAGGTCAAAAGCTGGTTTTGGGAAGGGCTTTAAGGCAAGAGCGGCTCACACTAAGGCACTAAGGACACTAAGAAGGTCAAAAGCTTTTTTTGGGAAGAGATTTAGGGTCAAGGGCGGCTCACGCAAAGCCGCTAAGTGGCAAAGAAGGTCAATAGCATTATTGGTTGAGATTTAGGGTTAAGAGCGGGTTCACGCGCTGGTCTCGATGGAGCCAGCTGGAGCCGCTATTTGCGCAAAGAATGTCAGAAACTAATTTTTGGTGGAGATTGGCCTGTGGTTGTTGGGGGGTAAATTTGCTTCGCAAACTTGGCTCGGCTTGCCGGGCCACAACGAAAGGCGGGGGAGGGGTGTCATAAAATAAATAGGATAAAAATCTTTTTGCAAATTGACTCGATTTGTTGTTTAATTAGGATAAGTTGTCGCAATGGGTAAAAACGGACGGGATCAAATCCAAAGCCGATCTCGACTGGACTTTGTCCTCACTGCGGCGCGCACAGGAGATTCCTATGCCAGTTAAAACCCTAATTATGGGTGCAGCAGGCCGCGATTTTCACAATTTCAATACCTTTTTTCGCGGCAACAAAGATTATGAAGTGGTAGCTTTTACCGCCACACAGATCCCTGATATTGAAGGCCGTTTATACCCCAAAGAACTAGCTGGCGAGCTTTACCCGGCTGGCATCCCTATCCACCCTGAAAGCGACCTGGAAATGCTGATCCGCAAGCACAATGTGGAACAGGTTGTTTTTGCTTACTCTGATCTGCCCCATGCGTATGTGATGCACAAGGCCAGCCAGGTAAACGCTCTCGGCGCCGATTTTAGGCTGATGGGCACCAAATACACTCAGGTAAAGAGCATCAAGCCGGT
>CAIRYE010000104.1 GCA_903882765.1 uncultured Anaerolineae bacterium | reverse complement strand
TGGTATTAGGCATTTTCACAATCTCGCGTTTCGAAAGCAGGTCTTGTAAAGCAGCTAGGTTGAAAGTTGTACAGAACTTGGTAACTTGTTACACATTATGTTACTTGTTCAACAAGTTAGATAAATTATAGTAGCTTCATACTAGAATGTCAATACGGAGTTTGAGGATTGGTGGGGGAGGATAGACTGGTGGATTTACGCGGAAGATAAAATATTGGTCAAAACCAGAGAACGAGGTTTAGGAAACCGCTTCTCTGCCATCGGTAAAGGTTCTCCGAAGCATAAAAATGAGGTGAATATAGGTCTAGGTTTCTGGTTTTCGAGCGCTGGGTGGTCTGCCAACTGGCTAGAATGCGCAACTTGGATAGGCAGGATTGGCTTGAGCCACCTTTCCTGGTTGGGTGAGCGGCAATGGTTTGCTGGGCGGATGAGCCGTTACCGGTTTGCTGGATATGTTGGACCAATACTTGGATATCCTTCTAACGATTGTTTATAGTTTAGTTTTTACCGCTAAGGATTTAAATAATAAAATTACGAGTTTCGCTCAGGGTCGCAACGCTAACCCTACCGCAACGGATGCTTGGTACTCTTTCCATCCTTTGAGGCCTTCCCCGCTGCCACTGCCTATAAATTGTGATGTACTTGACCCAAGGTTGTTCTTTTTCTCTTCGGCAACCTTGGACCTAACTTTTGTTGCGCTCGCGGATATCTTGTATCACCCATGCCGCGCCGTCCTCATGGTTGCCAGGAGCTATGATCATCGCGCGCTCTTTGAGGGCTGCTACCGCGTTACCCATCGCGTAGGTCCAACTACTTACCGCAAACATACTCAGGTCGTTCTCAGAATCACCCACCACAGCGGTTTGGCTCATGGAAATTCCAAGGGTTTGCGCTAAGAAGGTTAACGCCGAGCCCTTATTCGCGTCCTGTGGGTTAAGATCCAATACTTTTTCAAATGGTGAGGTGATCGTGAATTGAGGGTGCAAGGCAAGCATGTGCGCTCGTATTTCCCTCAATACGTCTGGCTCTTGGATCAACGAAATTTTGATGGGTAAAGGATCCAATAAGTGATCTGCTTGGGTGCATTCCGTGGAATCACTTACGTGCCCAAATAGCTCTGTGTAATGGCGTGAACCAAATCGCCAGGTTTGTTCAGGCTGGTCTACATACATCCCCACTCCGTACTTCAATCCGATCGAAAGGATATCTCGGGTTTGTTGGGCCGTAAAAGGGAGATGCCGGATCAAATTTCCATCCAGCCAAACTTGCGCGCCTCCCGAGGTGATCACAGTTTTATCCAGATCTAGCATCTTTAATAATGGCGAAGCTGATAATTTATCCCGGCCGGTAATAACGAGCAGGCGAAGATCAGCTTGGTTGGTTTCGCGAAATGCCTTTATAACCCGTTGTGTAAACTCAAACCTTTCATTTAATAGGGTTCCATCAAGATCGAACCCTACAAGGCGAATTGGCAGCGTGGATATCATAGCGATCGGGTTCTCTTCTTCATTTAAAAAATTTCTTGTTTCACTCCAAAGGCGGAGCAAATGGCTCGGATCTCATCGGTCGTTAGGCCTTCCCCGCGCTCCTGGTTGTTCAAGTTAAGGTATTCGTAGCGCGCGCCGGTTTCAGCGTACTCGATCCGGTCGGTGGCGCGTTTTACGGAAATATCGGAGCATGCCATTACACCGTGTTTTGCCCAAACCACAACTTTGTGAGTTCGGAAGAGCAGTGTATTGGCTTGCACCAAGTCGGCAGAACCCGGCAGCTTAAACGGAGCGATGCCAATGCCTTCTGGTAGGTTGACAATGGTTTCTGGCTGCCAACGCAATACATGGGTGTTGAGGTAGCGATCGTTTTGATAAAGTGGAATGTGGCTGAGGTAGGTGAGGTAAGGTGGTTGGGCGTGAACGATGGCATGGAAGTTGGTGCCGGTGCTTAGAGCGCGGTCGTAATGTACCGCGAGGTGTGAATTGAACTCACTGGTAATTTTTTGAAAAGGTCGTTGTGCCGAGGTGAATTGGTCCGCGCTTTGCCCGTCCGGGTTCACTACCAAGCACGCTACATTTGCGGTAGGGTGATCCCCGATCTCGCGCAAACGTCGGCCAGAACCAGAAACGATCAACGTCGCGCCTGCCAATTCAGGAACAGCCTGCGGCAAGGAAACCTTTTCCCTCATTGGGAATAGCCCGCGAACATCGAGATCCCAACGTAATAGCACTGAAATGTTTCCCGCGGCGCCTTCGGAGGCGTCAATATCCGAGATGCGTTTTCCGGCTTCGCCGATCATCCGTAATACATCTTCCAAGCTTGGGTATGGTTTTTCGATCATGGTTTTCCTTTATTAAATTTCTGATCGTTGTTGGCGAACGCATTCGCGAACTTCGGCCGCGGAATCTTTCTCCATGGCGTCTTGCGCCAGGCTAACTGCTTGTTTCATGTTAAGTTCGCGTATCAAGCTTTTCGCATGGGGGATCAAGCCGGGCGACATGCTCAGTTCGTCGATTCCCAGCCCAACCAACAGCGGGATGGCGTCGGGATCCCCCGCCATTTCACCGCAAACTCCAACCCAAATTCCAGCGTTATGGGCGGCTTTTGTGGTTTGGGCGATCAGGCGAAGTATAGCGGGATGGCAATGGTCGTTTAAATAGGCAACCTTAGGGTTGGTGCGGTCTGCCGCCAAGCTATATTGGGTGAGGTCATTGGTTCCGATGCTGAAAAAATCCACTTCGGTCGCAAAGCGATCCGCCATGATGGCCGTGGAGGGAATTTCTACCATGATGCCCACTTGCACACTTTCGGGCAACGTATACCCCATGGAAAGTACTTCTATTCGAGCTTCTTCGAACAACGCTTTGGCATTTCGTAATTCGGCCATGGTCGCGATCATGGGGAACATGATTCGTAGGTTGTGGCCGGCGCCTGCTCTCAGCAATGCGCGCAGCTGTTGTTTGAAGAGCTCTGGGCGGGAGAGGCAAAGGCGTATCGCCCGTTCCCCGAGAAACGGATTGGCTTCCGGGGGCATTTCTAGGTAGGTTAACTCTTTATCTCCGCCGGCATCCAAAGTGCGGATAACAACCGGCCGCTGTCCCATTTCACGCAATACAGCACGGTATGCCTCGAGCTGCTCTTCATCGCTTGGGCTGGATGAACGGTCGAGGAATACAAATTCGGTTCGGAACAATCCAACCCCTTCCGCGCCAAATTCAAGGGCTGATCTGGCGTCCTTTTCTCCGCCAATGTTGGCTACAATTTCAAAAGTTATTCCATCTTGGGTCGTTGCCGGTAACTTGGCGGAAGCAAGTTCGATCTTGGATAATGCTGTTGCTTGGCTGCTTCGGGAAAGAAAATCTTTTAGGGTTGTTTCATCCGGTGAAACAGTTACGGTTCCTTTTGAGCCATCCACCAACAAAGGGGTCCCGATAGCGACCTCCATTAATTTTTCGCCAAGGCTTACTACCGCCGGTAAGCAGAGCGCTTTGGCTAAAATGGCCGTATGGGAGGTTGGCCCACCTGAGGCTGTGCAAAACGCGAGGACGAATTCTTTATTTAAACCAACCGTTTCAGAAGGTGTTAGGTCTTGGGCTATGACAACGGAAGGTTGGGTGAGGGCTTTAACCTGCACTGGCTCGTTCATCAATATGCGCAGCACCCGTTCAGACACATCTCGCAGGTCCGCCGCTCGAAGCGCAAAGGTAGGGTCGGGCATCGCTTCCAACTGCTTGGCATATTTTTCAACCGTTTCATCCCAAATACTCTCCACATTTGTTCCAGAAGCAAGGGCGGTTTGCACGCGCCGCTGCAATCCGCGGTCATTCACTAATTCTATATGGGCAAGGAACACGGCTGCTTCGGCAGTGTGTCCTTCGATGGCCAACTGATCGCTCAAACCCTGCAGCTGACTGCTGGCGGCTTGAAGGGCGAGGTTTAGGCGGTCTAGCTCCACCGCGGGGTTCTGCCCACTGTGCTTTGGAACGATCAGCTTGTTTTTACGCCACAGGTACACCGGCCCAAATGCCAGACCAGGTGCGCCAGATATCCCTTGAAAAACGACCTCAGTAGTTGAATCAGAATTTGTTTTCATCTGTACGCTCCATCCTAAAGTGTTATTCCTGTTACCAATCACCACCGTGTAGGTGATCGTTGCGGTAAGAGAGTTTTTTAATTCA
This sequence comes from uncultured Anaerolineae bacterium, assembly GCA_903882765.1. GTDB lineage: Bacteria > Chloroflexota > Anaerolineae > Anaerolineales > Villigracilaceae > UBA5195. Next base: position 5,072 of record CAIRYE010000104.1, on the reverse strand, counting down.
CTATCAGTTAGGCAATTAAGAGGAACCTGGTTTTTTGCCGCAAACTCGCGACCGGAGATGGTCCCTCTTCTACTGCTTGGTTCAGTTTTGCGCTGTGTAGAAAAGATGCTACAGCTTAACCCTTGAAATTATTTTCAATATGTGAAATAATATTCATATTATTTTAGCATATCCGAATCGTTTGTCAAAGAATTCACTTTAGGAGATCGATCATCGCCAATCTTGGCGGTGCTGAATGAAAGGATAAATTCAATGAGTTTTGATCTTAGCCCGTGGGTAGGAATTTTCTCCGCAATTTGGTTGGCGTTTTTTATAAGTGGTCGTTGGCAGTTCAACCGAGTGAAACAGTTAACCCTGGATATGATTCTAGACCAAGCGCGCCAACAACGCCGTGAGCATCAGAACCTCAGTGTTGAAGATCTTTATCAGCAAGTTCTACCGATTTGGGAAGAAATGTTAAGAAAGAACGCCTGGTTCATCCTTCATAAAACGGAGCTTTTTCCAATTCCCGCATCGCCCGCCATATTAAAGACTCGTCTAAATTTTACCCCCGCTTGGATGGGGGCTTTTCTGCGGGTAAATGGGGTTAGGTTACCCGCCGCCGAACAATTGGAAGAAGAGATCGATCACATTACCTCACTGGTTCCAAAAAACCGGAAAAAAGGTTAATGATCTACTTGGAACAAAGTATTGACAATGGTATCGATTTTTGCTATCATTTTATGAAATAAGTTTCAACAAATGAAATAAATTTCACCTTAGGTTAGTTGCCGCTGTGTTTTGTAGTACTCCAAAACAGTGGTTTCATATTTAGAATCAATATTTTCATCGCAGGTTCGGGGCTTTTCCTTTATTGTTGGTGGTTAGGGCACGAAACGAAAAAGGAAAGTTAGCGAACTCGAAAGATCTGGAGGTGCCTATTCGTATAATGGTCGATTACTTCAATCAAGGTCACTTGGCGTTCCAAGGTAATTATATTTCGTAACATTTTTCTTGAGGAGAAACAAATGAATATTGATTCATTTCTTCAAGGCCTGAGCAGTGTATTCAACACTTTCGGGTCCGCGGTATTCGTCCCGGTCATTATTTTCGTGATCTGTTTGATCTTGGGCGTGGAATTAAAAAAAGCGGCATTCTCTGGTTTGAATGCTGGTATTGGTTTGACAGGCTTTGGATGGTTGGTAAATTCCTATATCCCGATCATCGTTCCCGCGGTACAAAACTTTGTTAAAGCTACCAGCATCAACCTCCCAATCGTAGATATTGGTTGGCAGGCCACTTCCGTCATTGCTTACGCTACCCAAGCCGGCATGATGTTCCTCGCGTTTGGTCTCTTATTCCAAGTAGCGCTCTTCTTACTTAAAGTCACCAATGTTTTCATCCCTGGCGATCTTTGGAATAACTACTCCTATATGTTCTGGGGTTCTATGATCTATGTAGCCACCAAGGATATTTGGCTTTCTTTGGCAGCTATGTTCATTATGGTACTTTACAACGTCATCTTCATCGAGATGAACTCGAAACGTTGGTCAACATATTACGGTTACCAGAACTGTACCGTTCCTGCTCTTCATATCGCTCCGGGTACCCCCTTTGCTGTGGGCGGTAACTGGGTTCTTAATAAAATGGGCGCATACAAGATCCGTTGGCGACCAGAAGCTCTGCGCAAGAACATGGGCTTCCTCGGCGAACCGATCGTGCTCGGTATGATACTGGGCTTGCTCTTGGGCATCCTTGGCCACCTTGGTGATATCGCCACCTTGGCTGCTTGGGGTAACATTATGACCATCGCCGTCTCCACCGCATCTGTTATGGCCATCTTCCCCCGTGTCGCTAACATTTTTGCTAGCGCTTTCATGCCCATCACCGAAGCTGCTCGCAAGCGCAACACCGCTGGTGTTCGCGAAGGCGATGACCTCTACATCGGTATCAATGATGCCACCGGTTATGGCGAACCCGCCACTTTGATCTCCGGTATCATCCTCATCCCAGTGCTGCTTCTCTTGGCTGTCATTCTTCCCGGCAACCGAACCTTACCACTGGTCGACCTTATCGCGATTTCCTTCATTATTCAGCCATTTGTCGCGGCGTCCAACGGTAACATCTTCAAAACCGTCGTTCTTAGCGCTATCTGGTTTTCGATCGGCCTCTATATTTGTACCTGGACCGCTCCCTTGTTCACTGAGGTTTACGCCCAGTTTGCAACCACCCCCTTAGCAGAAGGCGCAATGGTCACCTCCGGTATGATCGCTAACAAACCGATCGTTGGTGGTCTGATCTTCCTGCCCATCCTCAATTTCAAATGGATCGGCGCGGCTGTCCTTACTCTCATTTGGTTCCCCGTTTACTTTGCCTTCAAGAAGAACAAGGTACGCATTCAGAACTTTATGGAAGAACAAGCTGCTTTGGACGTGATCGAATAAGCTTCGTACCACTACCTTTTCAGGCAGGGGACTGCCAAGTTAGACCTTGTGCGGTCCCCTGTTGTTTTCAAAGAATGGACGGGAGAGAAAAATGCCAGAAATTATCCTATCGGAAGAACTCATAAAATTGGGAATGGTGGAAACTGATAAGGCAGAGGCCATCCAAACTCTGGCAGCGGGATTCTACACCCTAGATTATGTTCGTGATGGGTATGTTGAAAATGTGATCAAGCGGGAAGACCAATTTCCCACTGGTTTAGGAACGAGTATTCCGGTAGCCCTTTGCCATACCGAGGCTCACTTTGTAAAACAGAGCGCGCTCGCCGTTGGTACACTCATCACCCCTATTTCATTCTTAGAAATGGGATCCCTCGATCATTCGGTAAATGTTGAAATCATATTCCTCTTAGCACTCAACGATCCAAAACAACAAGTTCCATGGCTAAGAAAAATGGCTTCACTGTTCAAAGACGAGCAAATGTTACGCACTATCAAAGATTCAAAAGATCCGAAAAAATTGGTTGAAATACTCAAAAACCGATTTATCGATTAAAATAAACTTCATTCGTTGCGTGTTATCCAAAAGGAGCAATATGGCAAGTAAATCCTCTCTCACTGTACTCGCGGTATGCGGTTCCGGAGTTGTTAGTTCATCAATGATCGCCCAGAAACTTGAGGACATTCTGAAACCTTTGGGCGTTGAACCCCATGTGATCGGCCTGCTGCCCACATCGGTGCAAACGTATATTGAACGCGGCGGGATTGATTTTGTGGTTTCTACAAGCCCCATTCCTGGCACTATCACCGTTCCTGTAGTAAAAGGGGTTGCCCTACTAACTGGTTTTGGCGAAGAAGCCTGCATCGCTGAAATCACCCGAGTTGCAAAAGAGATCCTCGCTAAAAAAGCAGCTTAAAGGGTATTTCCAAGTTTTGCTTAAATTATATAAAAACAAACTTATTTGGTAGGTTTGGACAAGGAAAATGTGCCTACGATAGATCAAAAGCGCCTTGAAATGATCGCGGATGTTGCTCGATTGTATTATGAGGAACAAAAGAACGTGAAGGAGATCGCCGCCCTCTTTGAGACTTCACCATCATCGGTATCCCGATTGTTGAAAGAAGCCAAAGATCGCGAGATCGTCCAGATCGTTATTCGCTATCCTTTTTTGACAGTTCCATCATTAGGCCAGCAGCTAAGGAAGCATTTGGGTTTGAAAGAAGCCTATGTGCTGCCCGAGTTTCGTGGAAGTTACCCTGATTTGATCCAGCGAGTTGGCCAACTTGCCGCCCGCGTGTTAGAAGAACACCTTCAAGATGGAATGACCTTTGGCATCTCGCTTGGGATGGCAGTTGGGGCAACCGCGCAAGCTTTTACCATGCCGCGCAATATTGTGTGCACGGTTGTGCGTTTGCATGGCGCCAGTGATGATGAAATTGGCGAAAACAAGAATCTTGGACAAACCATCTCCAGCCAAATTGGCAATCAGTACAAAAGCATTCCTTCCCCGCTCTACCTGCAAAATAAAGAAGCCTGCCAGATCATTCGTAGCGAACCCATTGTTCAAGACGTTCTGCGCATTGCCGAAGAAGCTGATATTGCCTTGGTCGGCATTGGTTCGATGAATAACTCGGTTTCTACTTTGGTCAAAAACCGTGTTCAGACAGACGAAGAGCTGATGGAGCTAGCCAAAGCTGGCGCGGTTGGCGAAGTGTGCGGAAAATATTTTGACATCAACGGCGATGCTATGGACGTGGATTTCAATCACCGAACCGTCTCCATCGATATAAAAATGCTCAACCACATCAAGTATGTGATCGGTGTTGCTGCCGGGCCTGGGAAAGTAGAACCCATTCTTGGCGCGATCCATGGTGGATTGATCAATATTTTGGTTACCGACGAAGAAACTGCCAGCTTATTGATCCAATCTCAAATGCCAAAAACCCCATTAAAAAATAAAAGAGAACGAAATGCCTGAAATTAAATTAACGATCATGAATGCGGTTGGTTTGCATGCTAGGCCAGCCGCGTTGTTTGTGCAAACCGCGAACAAGTTTGTATGCGACCTAATGGTCACCAATGGCGATTCCGAAGGCGACGCAAAAAGCATTCTGGATCTATTACTCCTAGGCGCTAATCAGGGCTGTACCATCACCGTGAGCGCCGAAGGACCAGACGCGGAAGAGGCGTTGGCTGCCCTCAAGGAACTACATGCCCAAAATTTTGGGGAAAAAGAATAATTGATAGAGGAATTCACCCCCACTCTCCGCTACCAATAACAGACAAACAAAAAACCGCTATCGAGCGGTTTTTTGTCGCGTAGGTGCGAATTTTATTTGTTCCTGGCAACCTGTTTTTGAGATCAAATAGAAAATTTGCCGGATAGGATCGTGTTCATTCCTCGAAACGGTCAGATGATTCCCACCCGCCGCCCTCCATCCCATCTGGTACCAATCGCGGCCCAATTAGCGTACTGTAAATTATAATAATGGGGTTGGTGGTATCAATAATTTATTTTGGAGCGACGCAATGAGTGAACGTGTGGATACAACCTATACCTGCCCCGAGTGCGGGGAGATCTCTGAACTTTCCATGTGGAAGAGCATTAATGTTACGCTCAACCCTGAGTTAAAACCAAAACTATTGGATGG
>CAIRYE010000103.1 GCA_903882765.1 uncultured Anaerolineae bacterium | reverse complement strand
TCGGTTGAAAAATTTTCCAAGTCGGGGCCATACACTTTTGACGGTGCAAGCGCTTGCGTTGGTTGAACAGAGAAAGGGGTGGGGGTTGGTTGAGGGGCAGTGACGGCGGGGGCTGGACCTTCTGTGGAAAGCGGTGGTTCTACAGAGACGGTAGTAGTTTGGGGAATAGATCGGCAAGCTGCCGCTACAAAACAAAAAATTAGATTATGAAGAAATATCTTTTTCATACTCTAATTATAAAGTTATCAGCAATAAGTCAATCGTAAAGCTAGTTCTATTTTGTTCCAGCGGGAGCGACGAACCGTAATAACCAAACACCCGCTGTTTTATCCTCGATATACGCATATGGAGTAAAGAGATGCACCCAAGATTGCCCGGGTTTAAGCGGGAACGGGTTGCCAGCTTCGTCCTCAAAGCGGATCGGCCTTCGCATGCCAGTTTCTTTTTCGTATTCACCGTTCATCGTGGTCCATACGGCGTTATATTTTTGGCCGTCCCTAAAAATGACCGCTTTACCTCGTTCTCCTGAGCCAAGAGAAACATCGATGATGTAAGGATCAAGAACAGTATGTTCGGCGTATAGCACGATCACATTTGAATAAGCTAATTGCTGGCCGTTCAAGCGATCGGTCATCGGGCGAAATTTTCCCGATCCGTCGGCGAAATCTTCAAATTTCAGGTACTTGCCGGTTGCTTCATCAAAAAGCCACTGTCCCTGATTGAGGTAACTATAAAAAATATCCAATTGAGATGCGGGTATGCCATTTGTCGGCGCGATCTCCGTGAAGGAATTGCCGGTGTAGTTGAAGGGACTGTTTGGCACCAAGTTTGTTTCAGCTAAAGTTTGCAATTTGGTCACATCCAACATGGCACTGTTGATATTGCCCTCATCGCTGCCAAAAATGAGGGAGCACCCTTTTAGTTTGTTGCGAATTTGGACAGTAGCGCCAGCGTACACGAGGCAAGAACTGCGGTAAAAATCACGAATGTAAGCGTAGGGTAAGCGCCCCGAGCGGATCGGACCGATCATCGCGCTTGGTATTTCCGCGTCAACCTTGACAGCAGCGGGGGTAGCGGTAACGTTTGCCGCCAAAACGGTAGATACTGGCAGCGGTTGGCTAGGCTTGGCAAGCTGTGGATAGTCTCCGTAAAATACCGAGAGAAAACGAGTCATTCCTTCTGAGATATAAAGCTCATACACCCAAGACGCGTAAGATAAACCGGATTGAGGACGGGCAGAAGGTGGAAAGTTGGTGATGGAAATGAGTACCGCGGGTAGCTTTAATAATTCTGGATTTTGAACAGATGATCCTGTGAGCGGATTGATTCCCGACGGGAAATCCTGCAAACCTGGCCCGAAGGCCACCGGTGTTGGAGTGGGCGGAACGCTGGTTTGTGTTGGCACAGCGGTAGCTGTGGGGGAACTGGTTTGGGTAGAAGGAAGGGTTGCTTTGTCGGAGGAGAGTGCTTTAGCTGTGTTGTTTTCTGTCTTCTCAAGGCCACCCGATGTTTGCGCTGGCAATGTGCATGCGCTTAGTTGGAAGGTTAGGATCACGGCAAAAAATATCGATTTAGTTTTCATAGGTTTTTCTTTTTAGAGCGAATTCTGTAGTTGTTCTTTTATCCTTTTATAGGTAACTTCAATATCTTCGGGGATAACCCTGATCTCCCCAATGGTCGACATATAGTTTGTGTCGCCATTCCAACGGGGAACGATATGAAAGTGAAGGTGTCCGGGAATACCCGCGCCGGCTGCTTGGCCTAAATTGGCGCCGATATTAAACCCTTCGGGCTGATAAACCATTTTTAGTGTAGTGGTACTGTGTGTGATGAGTTGAAAGATCTCGTTTCCGGTTTCAGCGTCCAATTCTTCTATGTTGGCTACGTGAACGAGTGGGGCGACCATCAGATGCCCGCTTGTATAAGGATACTTATTTAAAATGATCAAGGAATTTTTTCCACGGTGAACAATTAAGTTCTCCGCGGAGTCCTCTTTCTTCAATGCTTCACAAAAGGCGCAACCGGGTTGTTTATCAGCGGAGCTAATATATTTCATGCGCCAAGACGCCCATAATCTTTTCATTGTTGGTCCTGCTACTCAATTTAATTGTTTTATTGGTTATGTTGATAAAATGATAGTACCTATTGCTATTGTAACTTAATAGCTTCTTCAGTTTTTTGGTACATTGGTACTCTAAAGAGGTCTTGTTCATTTTATGCTGTTCGAAAACTTTACGCGAGATCGTTCGGTAACCGTCTCTGAATTTACCCGACTCATTAAACTTACCATTGAAAACGAGCCATTGTTTTCCAATGTATGGGTTCAAGGGGAGGTATCGAATTTTACGCGCGCTACTTCAGGGCACCTTTATTTCACAATGAAGGATCAAGGCGCCTCGCTCAAGTGTGTGATGTGGAAGAGCAGTGCTTTTAAAAATCAGGGTGTTGCAATAAAAGAAGGGATCTCGCTGCAGGTTCATGGTAGCTTGAGTTTGTATGAAGTAAGCGGCCAATACCAGCTGGTAGTAGACCAGGTAAAGGTCGCGGGGGAGGGAGAACTTTATGCCGAATTTGCCAGGCTAAAAAAACAATTGGAAGGCGAAGGGTTATTTGACCTAAGCCGCAAACGTCCAATCCCAACTTCACCCTTAAATATCGGGGTTGTCACCTCCGAAACAGGGGCAGCCTACCAAGACATTCTTAACACCCTTTCGCGACGCCTACCCTTGGTTAAGGTGTGGTTAGCGCCTACCCTGGTGCAAGGGGTGGATGCCCCAGCCGGAATCATCAAAGCATTGAAACAGGTAAACCAGGTGCCAAACCTTGATGTGATCATTCTCGCCAGGGGTGGTGGTTCCATAGAAGACCTATGGAGCTTTAACAATGAACAAGTAGCCCGCGCTGTGGCGGATTCCAAAACGCCGGTTATCACAGGGGTTGGCCATGAGATCGATTTTACTTTGGTAGATTTCGCCTCAGATATGAGAGCTC
>CAIRYE010000102.1 GCA_903882765.1 uncultured Anaerolineae bacterium | reverse complement strand
AGTAATGGGCGGGCGGCGGCGTGGGAGTTGTTTTCGCGGGTGGCAAATTTCGCCTTTTTGGTGACACTAGTGTTTGCCATTGTGGTGGCGGCGTTTGCTGAGCAGATCGTGAAGGCGCAGATCGGTATCGCTCCGGGCTTTAGCGCGGAGCAGCAACAGCTGGTGGCGCGCCTGATGCAGCTGAACTTGGTTGGGACGATCTTGTTTTCGATCAGCGGGTTGGTGATGGCATCTCTGCAGGCAAACCAGCATTTTTTACTGCCGGCCATCGCGCCTACTTTGTATAACGTAGGGATGATCTTTGGGGCGCTGGTGCTTTCGCCTAGCCAGCCTTATGTGGTGGGCGGGATCGCCTTGCCGGCGTTTGGGTTTGGCGTGTATGGGCTGGTGTATGGCGTGATCCTTGGGGCGATGCTGCACTTGGGTATTCAGATACCGGGGATGATCAAGTTTGGGTTCCGATGGACCCCTTCGCTCGACCTGCGCGATTCGGGCTTGGTCCAAGCGCTAAAATTGATCGCCCCGCGTTTGCTGACCATGTTCGGCATTCAACTGATCTTTATCTTGCGGGATAATTTTGCCTCGCGGCTGGGGCAGGTGGGCGGGGTTTCGGCGCTGACCTACGGTTGGATGATCATGCAGGTGCCGGAGACCATTATTGGCACCGCCATTGCCACCGCCTTGCTGCCGACACTCTCGGAGTATGTCGCTAAAAAGGAATGGGATAAATTTAATGAAGCGATCAGCAAGGGGCTGAGTGTGATGATCAGCTTATCGCTGCCCATTGCCGGCATTTTAGCGTTGTATATTAAACCGCTGGTGGGAGCCGCCTTTGGATTTGACGAGGCGGGAACGGCATTGCTGGCTACCACTACCCAGATCTATATGCTGACCTTGGTGGGGTATGTAGTGCAAGAAACGCTGGCGCGGGCCTTTTACGCGCGGCTTGAGCCGAAGATCCCGCTGATGGGCGTGGGGGTGCGGCTGGTGTTGTATGTTGCCATTGTTGGCATCGGATTTACCTATTTTCAGGTGGTTGGCGCGCCTGTGATCGCCGCCGGTGAGCTGGCGGTTTTGGCGGAGGCTGGCTTTTTGTTTTTGCTGCTGTCAAAAAGATCGGGGCTGGTCATTCGGGTTCGCTCATCCTTTTTACGGGGGGGCGCTGCCTTGGTAGTGGTCGGCCTGTTATGGGTTGTGGTTGGCTGGGTTAGCCCGGCTGGGTCTTTGGTGGTATCGCTGCTTGCTATGGGGGTTTCTGGCTTGGCGGCGCTGGCGATCGTTTGGAAAGACGCCAGCAGTGTGCTTCGATTATGATGAGTAAGGTATAATAAAAAGATTGAAAAAAAATAAATTCAGAATGGAATTACCTGTTCATTAAGGTTTGATTGAAATGGAAGAAACAACAGAAACGACACAAGTAGAAAAAAAATCCGGCTCCGGCCGTAAAACGGTTGCGCTGGTGATCATTGGCATGATCGCCTTGCTGGTGATCGGCGGCCTCTCGGGCTATGCCGAAGGTGTAATGGAGCGTGTGAACGCTGAGAACACTCAGGTGAGCGAACAACTATCAGAGCAATTCGGTTTGGTGGAAGAGGACATTGCTGGTGGCCGGTATGATAACGCCAAGCAGAGGCTTGAATTCATCATCTCGAAGAATTCGGGTTTTCCGGGTGCTACCGATAAATTAGCCTATGTACTGGTTCAGCAGGCCATTACGCCGACCCCACTACCTACACTTACACCTACTATCACTCCTACCCCCGATCTTCGTGATCAGGAAGCCGTGTTTGCCAATGCTCAGCAACAGCTGGGCGCCAAGGATTGGACCGGCTTGATGGGGTCTTTGGATACGCTTCGCAAGAAGGATCCGACCTATAAGGCTGCTACCATCGACGCTTGGTATTACACCGCTTTGCGCAATCGCGGGATCGATCAGATCTTAGGCACCGGCGTTTACACTACCACCAATATGGAAGGCGGTATATACGACCTTACCTTGGCGGAACGATTTGGCCCGCTGGATGGTTACTCGGCTGGGTTACGCACGTTCTCACGAATGTTCTTGACGGCTGCCGCTTATTGGGATGTGAACTGGTTGGCGGCTGTGGATAATTTTAGGCAGGTTGCCGCAAATACCCCCAATCTGCGTGATTCCTCGAATGTTACGGCTGTGCAGCGTTTATATCAGGCTTTGCTGAGATACGGCGATGAGCTGGCAGCCTCGCCGGATAAGCGGACCCGCTGTTCGGCTTATGAAATTTGGAGAGAAGCCCGGAATATGCAGGATTTGGATGGGGAATATTCTCAGAAATTGAAGACACTGAAAGAAGAGTGTTACCCCGCAACGCGCACCCCTGAGCCGGACGCTTTCCCGACGGATGTGCCGCCTGTGGATCCTCCTGTGGATGTTACACCACCCTAATTTTTTCGACAATTTATGATAAAGGTTGCCTTTGGTTTTCAAAGGCAACCTTTTTTCTTTTAATTTTCGGTTGGGGTTTTGTCTTTTATGGGGGGCGGTTGGGTACCCCAAGAAATGCGAACACGGATTTATCCGAGTTGGGTTTGTTTTTGATTTGAGGTGTGTGTTTAAGTGGGAGGAAGAAGTGGTTGAGAATGTATTCTTTTCCTGAACGTAATAGTGGGGCTCTTTGGCTTCTGAGAGCGGGGATCCTTATGGTGGGTTTTTCTGCGAATGAGTGGGGTTGTGAATTTGGTGGGTGGAAGGGCTTGTTGGCTAGCGCCAACCCGCTTGTCAGCGCCAAGCGGCTACGCGAGGCTTTGCCTCGGTGGAGCGTTGGTGCTTAGCTCTTTGGGCATGTGGTGAAAATGTGTAGGATTTTCTGTTCGGTAGATGGAAGGGCTTGTTGGCTGGCGCCAACTGGGCAGGTCGTGCCCTGCCCCTACGGGAGGCTTTGCCTCTTGGGGTGTTGGGTAGCCGGGTAATTTGGCAACCGCGAGGGTTGCCCCTACGAGGGTAGGGTTGATTCGGTATTTAGGAATTATTGGTGGGTGGAAGGGCTTGTTGGCTAGCGCCAACCTGCTTGTCAGCGCCAAGCAGCTACGCGAGGCTTCGCCTCGGT
>CAIRYE010000101.1 GCA_903882765.1 uncultured Anaerolineae bacterium | reverse complement strand
GTGTTCAGAAACGATACCGCGCCAGCCGCTTGCAGCAAGACGCACCCAGCCAAGATAACCTGCTGATATCCCCTTTTTTGAAAGCTCCGCACCCCCTCAACCGCCAACAAAACGACAAAAGGCAGAAATGGCACCAAAAACCGCGCCCCCTCCATCCAATCGCCGCCCGTAAAGGCGATGAAGGCCAGCCCGGTTGCCAGTAAAGGCAGCAGATCGAGGTTCTGCTGTTCGGAAGGAGCATCGATCCAGCGCTTCACCACAACGACAACCCCAAGGATTGCCAGCAAGGCAACCCCGATCAGGGGGAAACTGACCAATCCTTGGGCCAAATACTTGAGACCGTTCATCAACACGGTAAGTGAGAGCCCGTTGGTTTTGGCAACAACCGGTTGCGGGAAGATCTGCCCAAAGGCCAGCAATCGGGCAAGGAAGATCGCCGCCACCGCGGCGGCATTGGTCAGCAGCCAACGCAATTCCGTAGGCGCTTCGGGGGGGTTCCCGCTATCCAGTTTTCTGTTTCGCAGGTCGGTAATGAGGGCAATAATCAATGAGAGAACGGCCGCGCCAAGCGCCAGCAAAGTGCTTTCTGGGCGTATCAGCAAAATGGGAACCAAGGGAAAGAGGGTTCCCCAACGCCATCCACCCGCTCGAAAGCGATGATGCAGCATCAGGTACCCCATCCAGCCCAAGGCGGCAAGGGTGGTTTCGAGCCCGCCAAAGGACCAGTAACCATAGCTTATGTTCGCGGCAAGCAAGCCAGCGGCAACGCCCTGCGCCGCGCTAAAGTTTTCTCCAAATCGGCGGCCTGCTTCATGCCAGATCAGCCACAAGCCGAGTACCCCGAAGCAGATAGATACCAGCCGCCCAACCAATATCGCCGGCCATGAGGTAAGCTTCACCACCGCCGCCATCAGCAGCACCTGTGTCAAGCTGGAGCTTTGTTCCACCGATTCCAAATTCACATTCAGTATCTTGCCATAGCGCGCCAACGCAGTAGCCGCCCATGCGGTTATATAGGCATCATCGCGGCCAGCGGCAGGGAAGAGTACAACTCCCGCCGTAACAAAAACGAGGCTAAGAACAAAAAGGGGTGCGTACATTTTTATAAAGCGGGGCATTATTGGATTAGCCCGTTTTGGGTTGCCAATAATTTGGAAGGGTTGATCGCGGTGATCCAGCTATAAAGCCAGCCTTCCCATCCTAAAACCGCTTTCTGAGGTGTCCAAAAAACCTTTTCAGCCATCAAAAGCCAACCCTCATTTGCAATCGCTCAGCAGGTGGATCTGCATCACCGATACACCATCCACCTTTTTCTGGTAAACAGGTTTTACCCCCAGGCAAGACTCCGCCACAGCTTTATAAAATGCCGGGCGGGTAATATGCATAACATAAATGGTTCTACCCGACCCGCGAAACTCATCTACCTGCGCGTCGCTGATCAAAGTAATATCCTTACGAAGCCAATTGGCGGCCGGTATGTTCACCAAATAATCGCCGATCGGCACATCCAACATTGCGTCTTGCGGCGCCACCCGATTGAGCCAGCGAATACCATCGCGATAGCTCACCGCCCAATAATCGGTGACCTCACCTTGCTTAAAGACCTTTTCCGCCCCGCGAGACCCGCCCACCAAGGAGTTGAAATAAATGTATTGGTACGGGTGGTAGAGCAAATTGATCACAGCGATATTGACAACGAACGCCGTCACTAAAAAGGAAACGAATCCGCTGTACAGCACGGCGTTCTTCTTGCGAAGCCACAACGAAACTTGGCTAACGCCCAACCCACCCAAAATGGTAGCGGCCGGCAAAAACTCAAGGAAATGTCGAATGCCATCAAAATTGACCGACATGGGCATTGAGATGCGTGCGATAGGAATCGCCAGCCATAACAACAGCAAGATCGCTAAGCGTTGCTCTTGCTTGCGAAACAGAATTAGCCCAAGTGCCGCCAATAACCCAAGCGCCAGCGCCGCCATAAAGATCTCAGGGCTGCTCGAAACCAGCATGCGCAGCGGCTGCAAGGACCATTCGCCCTTACCCTGCCGCCCACCCTGGCTAAAGATATAC
>CAIRYE010000100.1 GCA_903882765.1 uncultured Anaerolineae bacterium | reverse complement strand
GGAAATTACTTTATGGTTGGCTTATGGTGAAATTCTCTACATCTACTTTTACTGGTAAAGCATTGAAAGAAGAAACACCAAATCCAACACGACCTTCACCCAATCTGTATTTTTTATCCGTCACCGATTTGACGAGTTGGTTGTTGATATAAAGGGAGATAGTATCTCCCGAGCAGATCAGCGAGTAATCGTTGGTACCCTTGCCCTGGTTGATGGCAACCGAACCGCCATTGAAAATATTAAAATATTGGTTGTCTGAAAACGCTAAAATGTCATAAAGGCCGCTATTCTGGATGTTCGCTTCATACCAACCCTCATCACTGAGCCGGCAGATCAAGGAAACCGAATTACTGTTGACGCCCTTGTTATCCGCTGTCATATCCAATTGCACGTCCGTATATAAGTATGGATCGTAGTAAACATAAACCCATTTGTCTTCTTTTTGGATGTCAAATTTCATTTTTCCATCTTCAGCATTCGGAACGATGCTTGTATCTTCGCTGGCACTGTTGTAGGCTTCGTGCCATTCGAAATAAAGATAATTGGAGGTATCGCCATCAAATTCTTCGCTGTAGAAATCAGGTGAGTCACCCGCCGCTGGGCTATCGCTGGTGCCTGTACCTTGGTCCATGCTGCCACCATCAAAGGTGCCGGTAACTTCCAGCTCACGACCATTGATCTGACCTTCGAGGGTTTCGCCGGAAGCGTATCGAATGACTGTTAAGGACAAGGTATCGCCGGGCTCGTGGGCGCGGATGATATCACAATAATCCTTCATGGTTCCATCGGTAGCAAGCACGAGATTCTCTAGCATATAAACGATGTCGCCTGGTTTAATGCCAGCTTTATCCGCGGGGGAACCGGATTCTACGGAGGATACCCATATACCTGATAAGGACTGATCCTCGTTCAGTACCGCGGTACCGTTGATCCCAAGGGAGTATTCATCCTCTCCACCTGCCAACACGTCGATAACGGGTTTGCTGATGGGATAAGGGATCGCAAATGATTGGTTAGTGGAAGAAATGGAAGCGTAATTTATGCCAACAACAGCACCATCTTTGGTGACCAGTGGGCCGCCTGAATTGCCGGGATTGATATTCGCGTCGTGTTCAATGGAATAATCATTCGAGGCCCAGGTATCATCCCCGCCGGCTTTCGCCTTGGCAATGATGCCCTTGCTGAGAGAGTATTCCGGGTCGCCTAAAGGAAACCCTGCCGCATAAACTTCTAGGCCTGGGTTTACATCACCGTCGTACCAATTTAGGTAATCGAATGAACCGCCATCTATCTTGATCACAGCCAGGTCAGAGCACTCAGATTTGCCTAATACTTTGGCGTTATATTCTTCACCGTTTAAATATACTTTTACAAGTGCTGCGCCGGTTACAACGTGATTATTCGTCACGATAACACCGGATGGGTCAATGATGAAACCACTGCCTCGGCCAGCCGCGTTCACGGCAATAGTGAAGTCAGGATTGACGAACGTGCCTTGGGCTTCTATTTGTACCGTGGCGTTTTTTACTTGTTCGATCGATGAAATTGCTTGGGAAGAGTTGCCCCCTGTACTTTCTTCAGTAGTGCTTCCCTGACTCTCCGAACCAGTAGTTGCAGCGTCCTTATTCGTGTCAAACGAAAATTCACAGGCCATAGTAACAAGTAATAAGATGATAAAAAAGAAAAATAATTTTTTCATTGTGAACTCCACTCTCCTAAATAAAACAAATTGGGTGAACCAAACCATATTTTTACATTCTACACAAAAATGGTCTTATTACAATCATTAATATATTAAACCAAAAAGCACCAAAAAGGTGCTTTTTTTAAGGTGGAGATGGCGGGAATCGAACCCGCGTCCGAAAGATTCGACTGACGGAAATCTACGCGCGTAGCCAATTGATAATGTCGCCAGGGTAAATACAAAAGGCAAAACTTACTCCCAGCCAACCACTCAGACCCGAAAGCCCTCTTTCGTACCGGTAGTGATGTAACGGCACGGCAATCAACCATTGTGTCGCCCACTCGCTCTCCGGGTTAATAGCGGTAGCGGTAGACGCCGCCTCTCTGTGAGACGGACCGGTTATGCCTTGCTGCTATTAGGCAGCGAGGGGCATAGCGGCGTAAGAAGTGCGATTGGCACTTGATTTTTTGTGCTGATTTTGCGAGTTCGGCACCTCTCGGCACGCATTCCGGAGCCAACCTCCCCCGTCGAAGCCAGGCATCCCCATAAGTGGGACCTGAACAGAGGTACTTGTTCCATTAATTATTATAGCACAAATGTTTTTTATTCTATCCAGCCACGTTCTTTGTATAGCTGGAATCCAACATTAAGTGCTTGTTCGATCTGTTGTATTAGCTCGGCAGATAGGGTTTTTATGTGGAAACAGGATTTGCCCTTAAGACATTTTAGGAGGTCGGGAGGAATTAGTTTCTTTTGCTCCGATTCAATGTACACCGGCATAAAATAGAACCCCACATATCCTTTATTCTTCTTGACCGCCGCAAAGTAGACTTCACTTCGTTTCCTCCCTTCAATTACTAGGTCTCGTATCGACCATAAGTCATAGGAATCTTCCGTAGAGACTTTGGCAACAAAGGGAGGTGAATATTTTTGTAAGAGCGAGCGGATCTCTATAAAGATCAAATCCAGGTCGGCCATAGTTAATCAGAAATTTTTGAAAATACATCACTTGCTTTATCGAGCGCCGCTACCTGATCGCTGGTCAAGTACCAGTCTTTCGCGCCAGCGTTATTTTCTGCCTGTTGGTAGTTCTTTGCCCCTGGAATAGGTAAGGTGCCTTTGCAAATACACCAATTTATCGCGATTTGCGAAACTGTCTTACTACCTTGATCTTGCCCGATCTCGGTCATCAATTTGATCAAAGGCTGAAGGTTGCCCAGCTGGGCAGCGTACTTGTTTGCTCTAAAGCCGGGCGGGGGGGTTTCTTTTGTATATTTTCCAGATAATAAACCCATCGCAATGGGTGAATATGCGATCACACGAACGCCGAGTTCATCGCAACGTTGTAACAGACCATTTTTCTCAATGGTGCGGTTTAATAAATTGTATTCAACCTGATTCGAAGCCAGTGGGATATTGTGTTTTGAGAGTGCGGTTATTGCTCGCTGCATTTGGGTCTTGTCGAAGTTTGACACACCGATGGAATCGGTTAAACCTTCTTTGTGCAATTCAGCGATGCCATCCAATTGCGTTTCGACCGGGCTAATGGGGCTGGGCCAATGGATCTGGTATAGATGCATTTTGGGTTGGTCGATCCGCTCGAGGCTTTGTGTGAAAGCTTTGATAACGCTTTTTTTCGTCCAACGCCAAGGCCAAGGAAAAAATTTTGAGGCAATAAACGGTTGATAACCAGTTTTTTTGATCAAACCGCCTAAGATCCGTTCCGATTTTCCATTACCATAGATCTCGGCGGTATCAACCATTTTGATGTTTTTATCCATCGATACAATAAAGGCGTTCTCAATTTCAGATTCCGCATAATTATTGCCATACCCCCAAACCAATTTGTCGCCCCATTGCCATGAACCAATTCCCATTTCTATCTCAAACAAGGCTGGGTGGTTTTGTTGCTGATGTGTTTTTTTCATAGGTTCCATTTTTTAGCTTTTCTTAGGATTATTTATTGAATTATACGAGTAAAATTGGTTTATAAAAGTGATGGAACTTGCAAATCTCCAGCCCACTCAATTATTTGAGTAGGTTGGCGCTTTCTGGGTTCCTGGGAGGTCTACTTGAACTCTATTGGAATAAATATGGAAAATACTAGTTTTGAAACCCCAGCGGATCTTTGTTCGCGGTTGGGGCTGCCATTTGCTAGTGATATTCGTTTGCTAACACGAGCGCTCACTCACCGCTCTTATGTAAACGAGCATCCTTCTGTTGTATCTGATAACGAACGCTTGGAATTTTTAGGCGACGCTGTTTTAGATTTTGTTGTTGGCGCGTGGGTGTATGAGCAATACCCCGAAATGTCAGAAGGGGAACTTACTCGGCTACGGTCTTCATTAGTACGAACAGAAACCTTGGCTGGTTTTGCGCGGGACTTACACGTTGGTAAAGCTATGCGGCTTGGCCGGGGAGAAATCCAATCCGGCGGGCGGGATCGGGATGTTCTCTTGTGCGCCACGTTCGAATCGATCGTTGGGGCGATCTATCAGGCGAATGATCTTGAAACTGCAAAAGGGTTTATCCTTCCTTTCCTTAAACCTATGGCCGATGGATTGCTCGAAAAATTTCAGACGATCGATCCAAAATCACGATTACAAGAAATGACCCAATCTTTAGGCATGGGTATTCCAAAATATATTGTTGTTGAATCAAGTGGGCCGGAGCACTCCAAGGTCTTTAAAATCGAGGCGCATATTCAGGACAAGTGCTTTGGAATAGGTGAGGGCTCATCGAAGCATATTGCCCAATTGTCTGCCGCAACAGAAGCACTAAAGACATTAGAAAAACAGTGAGAGTTGGATAAATAAAAAATGCCTTTGAGATTAAAGTCGTTAGAACTTCATGGTTATAAAACCTTCGCCAGCAGAACTCATTTTGAGTTTGCTGATGGCGTTACAGCTATTGTAGGGCCAAATGGGTCTGGGAAATCGAATTTCGCCGATTCGCTGCGATGGGTGTTAGGCGAACAATCGCATAACTTGCTTCGCGCAAAAAAGACCGAGGATATGATCTTTTCGGGTTCTGAACAAAGACCGCGTTCGGGAATGGCATCTGTAACCATTACCTTTGAAAATAGCAGCGGTTGGCTCCCGATCGACTTTTCGGAAGTCGCGGTTACCCGCCGGGCATACCGGGATGGGCATAATGAGTACTTATTAAATGGGCAAAATGTCCGGCTCAAAGACATTAATGAATTATTAGCCCAATCTGGTCTTTCTGAGCGTACCTACACTATTCTTGGCCAAGGGATGGTGGATGCATCACTTGCGCTTAAAGCGGACGAACGTAGAAAGCTATTTGAGGAAGCTGCCGGCATCGGTCTGTATCGATCTCGCCGCGAGGAAAGTCTTCGACGTTTGGAAACTACACAGCGTAACCTTGATAGAGTATTGGATATCCTTGCTGAACTCGAACCGCGGCTACGTGGTTTGGAGAGGCAGGCAAAAAAAGCACAGGAATTCGGAATTCTTCAAGCAGAGTTGAAAGTGATCCTGCGGGAATGGTATGGATATCATTGGCATAGAACCCAAAGGGATCTGATTGACGCCCAAAATAACGCTAGAACCCATGAACAAAAACTAACCGACACCCGAGAAAACTTTAGCCGGCTCTCGGATGGTTTTTCGAGCGCTAGAAATAAATTAAACCAGCTGCGATCCCAATTGAATGATTGGCATAGGCAGAGCTCACAACTCCATGATCAGCGCGGCGCTGTAAGCCGAGAATTGGCTGTTTTGGATGAACGATTACGTTCTGTCATCGAATCGAGGGAGAGGTCCTTCGCAGACCATCAGCGATTGCTTGACGAGCAAAAAATGACCACGGAACGATTAAATGAGGCAACCAGAGATCTGGAACAAGTATTGGCGGAAGCAGTAGAAGCCAAATCTCAAGGCGCTTCGGCAAAAGAATCCCTCGACGCGAAATTGATCGACCGCGCTTCGGTGGAACAAAAAATATCTACTGCTAGGCAATCCTTAAATACATTAAATTCGAAGCGTGCTAATTATCAGGCACATCTAAATGAGCTAAAGAACCGAATTAATACCCAAAAAGAAAGACTTCGGTCTTCCGATATTGTTATCGCGACGGCTGAAACCGCTAAAGATACCGCTGATCGCAAATATCAGGAGGTTCATAAGAAATTCCTGTTATTGGAAGAGGAAGTGCAGTCCAAAGAAAGGCAATTGGCTGACCTTCGAAAAAGTAGTGAGGATATCGAGGTTCGCAAACGCCAACTACTTGACCAAAAGAACCAATTATTGGGCGATCAGGCGAAGTATCAGGCACGCATCGAGGTGATCAATCAGGCTGAGAAATCGTTGGCTGGTTTTGCCGGCGGCGCGAAGTACTTATTAGAAGCGGCAAAAAACAGCAAATTAAACAGTTCCAAGGGTCTCCTTTCAACAGCAATGGATGTTCCGGCTGAGTATGAAACCGCGGTAGCCGCGGCGTTGGGTGATTCCTTTGATCTCGTGCTGATCAATTCACGAAGTGATGTTGAAGTCGCGTTAAACCTGTTGGAAGCATCGACCGAGCGAGCGGTGATCTTACCGATCGATAATGGTGCCGGTGTTGGTCATAAAAAGATCGCGGATGAAGGATCGATACTTGGGTTTGTATCTAAGTTGATCAAAGTGGAAGAGAGCTTAAAAAATTCCATTGAATCTTTGTTGAAGAACACCGTCGTGGTGAAGGACCGAGCCATCGCCTCAAGTTTGCGAAACGCGAACCCCGATTTCACATTTGTTACCTTAGCCGGAGAGGTATTTCGACCGGATGGTGTGATCGCGGCAGGAAAAGTAAGCCGAGCTAGCGCATTAAGCCGCCCCCGCGAGAAACGTGAATTGACCGATAGTTTGGATAAACTAACCGAATCGATCAACAAGATCTCGGAAGAAGTAACTACCTTAGCTCAGAAGTCCGCGCAGCAAAAAAATGAGATCGAAAAAATTAATGCCGAATTCTCTAGTTCACAAAAGAAGTTGAGAGATATCCGCAGCGAAGAGAAACAAACCTTGGTTGCGATGGAATCTGGAAAGCGCCAATTTGATTTTCAGGTGAATCAGAAGGATGTACTCAAAAAAGAAGTGGCACTTTCTGAGGCTGATCAAACGGAAACAACTTTGCTCCTGGAAGAACTAGAAGAAAAATTGACGGTATCTCACGAAGCGATGAGAGCGTTAAATACTCAGTTGGCTGAAAACTCAACCGATGACCTAAACGCGCAAGTGAGTTACTGGAACGCAAGGGTAACTGTTTCTCAACGATCTGTACAAGATTCTGAGAACCGGAAAAAAGAGCGCGGTTTGGATCTGGTGAGAGTTAACGAACAGATCAATTCTCTTGAGGCTCGTTCAGTGGGTTTCGAAACATCCATTAAAACGATCAATGAGCAAAAGATCCAGCTCATACAACAGGAAAAATCGTTTTATGCCCAGATCGACGAGGTTCGAAAACTGATCGAGCCAACTGAGTTGGAATTGGCGTCAGCGGAAAAACAGGAAAATGACTTGCAATCTCAGGAAGTTGAAGCGCAACGATCACTTTCGGCGGTGGAGCGGGTGAACTCGCAACATCAGATCGAGCTAAATCGCAAATCTGAAAACTTAGACAATTTAAAACGGCGTATTGAGGAAGACTTCGGTCTGGTTCAATTTGAATACGAATCCACTATCACTGGAGATGTGCCGTTGCCAATGGGCGATTTGGTTGAAACGTTGCCAATGGTTACCGAGCTTGCCCCTGAATTGGAAGAATACCTCAACCAAAAACGAGGTCAAATTCGCAGGATGGGCGCGGTTAATTTAGAGGCACAGCAAGAATATATCGCGGTTAAAGAACGGTTTGAATTTATGACCGATCAGGTGGAAGACCTAAAAAAGGCGGAAATCGATTTGCGCGAGGTGATCGCTGAGTTGGACGACGTTACTCGCAAGGAATTTACAAAAACATTTGAAAGCGTTGCTGATGAGTTCAAGGTGATCTTTACTCGGTTATTTGGCGGCGGTTCGGCACGTTTGATCCTCACTGACCCTGATAACCTCACTGAAACCGGTATTGATATTGAAGCAAAATTGCCGGGTAGACGCGAGCAAGGGTTGTCGCTGCTTTCTGGCGGTGAACGTTCACTAACCGCTATATCGCTCGTATTTGCACTACTAAAGGTTTCCCCAACACCTTTGTGTGTTATGGATGAAGTGGACGCTATGCTTGATGAGGCGAATGTTGGGCGATTCCGTGATCTACTCAGCGACCTTAGCAAGACAACACAGTTTATTGTTGTGACGCATAACAGAAATACCGTTCAGGTTGCCGATATTATTTACGGCATTACGATGGGGCGTGATTCCGCTAGCCAGCAGATCTCGCTAAAACTCGATGAAGTGAGCGATGAGCTTTTAGGTAATCGATAAAGACTTTGATAAAAAAACCCTTTCTGAATTCAGAAAGGGTTTTTTATTTTGTATGTGGAACTGGTTAGAAGGGGGCAGCAGGTTCTGTAGGAACGATCGTGTGCCAAACATCAGAAATATCGATCTTGGCTTCTGCCTTCAATTTCGCGAGAAATTCAGTAAAGAATTTTTCTTTCGCGGTCTGAAATTCAGTCTCGGTAAGCGGTTTGTCTTGTCGGCCGAGAAGCTGAATGATGTGGAAGCCAAATGAGCTTTCAACCGGCTGGCTGATCTCACCTATCTTCATAGCAAAAGCGGCTTCTTCAAATGGAGCTACCATCATGCCTTTTCCGAACCAGCCGAGGTCGCCACCGTTGGCCTTGGAACCGGTATCAATGGAAACTTCAGCGCTAACTTTTGTCCAATCTTCGCCGGCATTGAGCCTAGTAAGCACAGCCTTTGCTTCCTCTTCGGTCTTCACCAAAATGTGGCGAGCCCAAACTTGTTCATCAAATGGTTTTAGGTCAGCGGTGACTTCTTTTACTAGCTTGTCACGCAGCAAATAGGATCGATATAAATTCTTGAAACCAACTTCGTCAATTCCTGTTTGGGTAGCGAAACCTTGAATTCTGTCCTTGAGGAGGGTTTGATACCCATCAGCAGTGATCTCGGTTGCGGTAGGAACAGGAGTAGCGGAAGGGGCCTCGGTTGCGGTTGGTCCAGATACAGCCACAGTGGGTTCAATGACCTCGGTAGTGGCAGTAGCCTCAACAGCGGATGTTGGCTCGGGGGAGGCTGTTGGAGTGATGGTGACAATAGCAAAGGAAGCGGGATCAGGAACATTCGTGGAATACATGGTAGCGGTTGGGGCAGGGGTTGGAGTACCATCAGGGAAAAAGCCAAAGCTATCCTTCATGTACTTATCCAGCTCTTCATCACTTACAGTAATTCCGCGTTTGTCGGTTTCTTGCTTCACAAGCCTATCTTCGATCAAAATATCGACAACAGCTTGGCCCATCACTTCGGTATCCGTTAAGCGAGTTTTCTGATCGGTTAGCATTTGCCCAAAGGTTGGGTCGTTTTCAGGATCTTGCACACCGAACATCTGAGCGTACTGATAGTACTGTACGTACGTATTAATGGATTGGATGCGCTGAAGTTTGACATATTTCTGGAAATCAGCGACAGAGATCTTGTCACCATTTACTGTAGCTACTGAACGATATGGCAGCAAAACAGTATTGGAAAGATATCCATAAATGACCAAAAGCACAACGATAGCAATGATGCCGATCGCTGAGAATTGGATGATCTTTTCCTGCTTTTTAACTACAGCAAGATGAGCAAGGTGTTTATGATTGATGTGTTTGTTTGTTGACATTATTTACCCTCAATAAAAAAGGGCATGGAAGGTTCTCCCATGCCCTTTTCAGGTGAAAATTAATCTTCTCTTCCACCGCTCACGAAGGGCAATAAGGCGATGTGTCTGGCCTTTTTGATCTCGGTGGCTAATACGCGTTGGTGTAACGCGCATGTGCCGGTTTGACGGCGTGGGCGGATCTTGCCTTCTTCGGTAACATATCTTTTGAGCAAGTCCATTAATTTGTAGTCGATGACTATATTCTTATCTGAGCAGAAAGCGCAGATCTTGGGGCGGGAGTAAAAACGGCGCTCCCCACCTTGCTGACCTTCTTCAGAACGTTCGCGGTTATATTCCATATTTTTTTCTCCAACAAAATATCAAAGAATCGATACCCTATTAAAAAGGAAATTCATCTTCTTCAGATGACGCGTTGTCAGCCGTGAATGTTGTGTTTAGGTGTTGGTTCGAGTTTGAGTTCTCTTTCCTCTCACCGAGCATCATCATTTCACTGGCAACAACCTCAATACTGCTATGTTTGTTACCTTCTTTATCTTCCCATTTTCGCGTTTGCAGTCGGCCTTCGATGTAAACCTGTTGACTTTTGGTTAGGTGTTGCTTGCATATCTCGGCAAGGTTACCCCAGGTTACTATGTTGAACCATTCGGTTTCACTGTGTCGTTCTCCATCTACGGTGTTCCAACTTCTGCTGGTGGCAACGTTGAAGGTAGTGACTGGGCGACCAGAAGGGGTGTATCTTAATTCTGGGTCGCGTCCCAAATGACCAATGATCATTACTTTATTCAGGCCTCTGCTCATAAACGCTCCTTGAGAAAAAGGTAAAAACAATTACTTGGCAACTGTGATCATCGAGCGAATAATCGATTCATTGAATCGAATATTACGTTCGAGTTGTTCAGTGGTTTTAGGGTCCATGATGAGGTGAAGAAGGGCATACTGACCCTCTCGCTGCTTGTTGATCTGGTACGCCATTCTACGGCGACCCCAGACATCGAGCTTGTCAACACTACCACCTAATTCGGTAACCCAACCACTAACTTTTTCAATAACAGCCTTAAAGTTGTTTTCATCAAGGTCGGGGTGAACAATTACAAACAATTCATAATTACGCATTTCGGAAATCCTCCTTTCCTCGGAATTGCTCCCAGAATTCAGTCGTAGACCAAAGCCAGGGGCGGAAAGAACCAGGGGAAACCCTGATTAATTAATGACCATTATTTTACCTTAGTTTTATGAAAATGATAAGGTCTATTTCCTATTTTTCTTTTATCGGGCATAGATAGGGTTACTAAATATCCAACCAAGGCGTCTTCCATTGATCTTGTGGAATACTTCAACACGGTAAACTCCTGGTTCGGTGGTGCTATAAACGCATTGCTGGCGATTTTTCCATTCTTTTACTACTAGTCCATTCTTAAATAAACGGCATTCGGTTGGTTTGGGCAGGCTAACTTTAAAGGTCAAGCCTCCTTCAACCTTGAATTCATCTCCCATACTATAACTGGCGTTAGCGCCTTCACATTTAAAGGCGAACCCTTTCGCGGAAGAAAATAAGTCATTCGCAACGAAGCAATGTCCTTTTTCCATGGCTGAAAAGATCTGTGTTTTGTCTTGCTCCACATCACCGATCATCGGTTGGGATAATAGGATATGAGTTGTGATGCCTCTAAAATGGAATTCGTAAGGATAAACTGAACGATGGAGAGGGCCGCGTTGCACTTTGATATCGTGGGCATCTGCCCCGCCAACCGCAACGATCTTCTTCCCTTGGGCGAGAAGTTCATTCCACTTTTTGAAATGTTGTACGGGTGGTTCGATATTTAGCCATCTTGGAAAAAAAATAAAGAACAATACCTGTAGGAAAGTTTTGCTTCGGATCTTAAGATCACTAAGGCTGTTCCATAATTCAATGCCTGTAAACCCTTGTACACTCCAATCTTCCCACGAGATATCTGTTTCGTTGATGGGTGGGCAATCGGGATCGTATAGATGAGCAATAAAGGATAAACCACCTTTGCTCTTGATCACATTAATTAGGTTTTGGGGGTTAGGTGCATGTTGGGCTAATTCTTCATTTGTATTGAATACCAACAGGTGGTTCTTTTGTGGGTCACGAGCTTGGTCGTGGATCTCTTCACCAACCAGCATTAGTAATTTTTTCCCAGCTATGTCCCAGTATCGTTCAAACCCTTTTACGATGACATTGTGGTCAGTGACGATCACAGCATCGAGGCCGGCTTTTACCGCAGCGTTCGCAATAACCGCATGAGAACCTGAACCATCGGAATAAGGGGTGTGCATATGTAGTGAAATTACGATCTCTTCCATTGAGTTTTTTCCTGTAATTATTGGATATTGTCCGGTTGTAGGTTTGTCAAACATATTAGACACATGCGGCAAGAAAAACCAAAGGGGAACGATAATTCAAAGGTCTCATCGGCATATTGTTAGAGCGCTGGTTGTGTCTTTTCAATTGTGTAGCAAAGTCCTGGAAGGAAAAGAATC
>CAIRYE010000099.1 GCA_903882765.1 uncultured Anaerolineae bacterium | reverse complement strand
TGGTTAGCCATGCCCATGAATAAGAGCATCGCGCTTGAGGATCAACGGGTTGTCATCACCCAAACCCCCAAACCAAGTGGTTTAAAGAGTGGTGAAATTCTTATCCAAGGCGATATTTCCATAATTGAGTACAGAAAAAAACGAGCTGAGTTACAAAACAGGTAGAGAAAGCATATGGCTCTTGGGCATGATGAAAGTCACTTTTCCACAAAAATTATGCTCGAATTTACTAGCGCTGGCATCAAAACGGATGTTGGTGCTAGGTTCAAATATGAGATGATTGGAATCAATTAATATGAAGAGATTTCGCCGTCACATAATTATTCAGATTCAGTTCAAACAACAGCACAACCTTGATCGTTTGTGATCAAAACCTTATGAATAAAATATTTGTGATCGGGGCCGGAATCGGCGGCCTAACAGTAGCGGCTGTCCTTTCAAAAAAGGGGATGGATGTAACAGTACTTGAAGCACAATCCTACCCAGGTGGTTGCGCGGGTACCTTTATTAGCCACGGTTACCGCTTTGACGCAGGCGCGACACTCGCGGGGGGCTTTTATCCTGGCGGACCAATGGACCTCGTCGGCCAAGCTTGCGGTATAGCTACATGGCCAACCAAACCAGCAGATGTAGCCATGGCGGTACATTTACCGGATGGTACTGTTTTTGAACGATCAACCTTATCCACGGATTTTTCCAAAATACAAACTTTCTTTGGACAGCCGGGGGTTGAATTCTTCACATGGCAGCAGAAGACCGCTGACGCGATGTGGGACCTAGCCCTAAAGCTACCCTCATGGCCGCCAACGTCGATAACTGACATGATCGACCTTGGTAAAAAAGGAATCCCCTGGGCTTTGAGGCGGAATATTATTAGCATCCTTCGAGATTTGTTTGGCCGTGTTGCGGATCATTTGGAGCAATCAAATGAGATGCTACGGCTCATAATCGATGGACAATTATTGATCTCCGCCCAAACCACAAGTGATTTCGCGAATGCGACCTATGGTGCGGCGGCTTTGGATCTTCCGCGGCGCGGTGTTGTTCATGTCGAGGGTGGTATGGGCGCGATCAGCCAAACATTGGTAACCGCGATCATCGCGAATGGGGGAAAGGTAATTTACAAGCAGAAAGTAACCAAGATCAGGTTCGAAAAATCAGACCGGATGGTGATAGAAACAAAAAGTGGGCAAAAATACGAAGCCAGTCAAATCATTTCGAACCTTCTCCCTTGGAATCTTGCCGAATTATTGGACGAAAACACTCCAAAACATTTACGAAAAATAACCAATAAAAACATCGAAGGTTGGAGCGCGTTCGTTGTTTATGTGGGTTTGGATGGATCAGGATTATCCGCCGACCATCCTCTGCATCACCAAATTCTTCTCAAAAGACCTCTTGGGGAGGGGAATAGCGTTTTCGCTTCTCTCAGTCCAGAATGGGATCGCAGCAGAGCTCCTATAGGGCATCGAGCATTGACCTTGAGCACACATACGAATTTGCGCTATTGGTGGGACTTATTAGAAAAAGATATTGAGGACTATGCTCAACAGAAAAACAATCTAGCCACCTCTATCATTGACACAGCCACTCGCGCAATTCCCGGGTTATCCGCTTCTGCGAAAATCGTACTTCCTGGAACACCTATAACCTATCAACAATATACTGGAAGAAAGTTAGGTTGGATTGGAGGTTTTCCCCAGACAAACCTATTTCAACAAGTTTCGCCAAGAATTAGTCATGTACTTTGGCAAGTGGGTGATTCGATTTTTCCTGGTCAATCCACAGCGGCGGTTGCATTGGGGGGATTGCGCGTAGCTAATATGATTCTAAATGAACCATTACCCTAAATTGTTTTGATTTTTCGTTGGTTCAAATAAATGTATATACCGATTCCTAAAACTACGATACCAAGCGCCATTCCACCGAAATCGGAGAGAAATGTGCTGATCAGCTCCCACTGACTTCCAAAGAGGTAACCAAGACCCCCGTATCCAAGGATCCAAACCGCTTCACCAGCAACATCAAATACAAAAAACTTACGATACTTGCATCGAGCGCCTGCTAACAAATTTACTGGCAGTGCTATGGCTGTAAGCAAAAATCGTGAACTAAAGACCGCCAGCCAGCTTCCTTTGTCAAAAGTTGTTTGCGCGCTTTGCCAAATTGGTGAATCAGTGATCTTATTGTTGATCGCGGAGCCGCCCAATTTTCCGATCATATAGCTAATGGTATCTCCAAGTACCGCTCCAGCTAAACCGATACCCGCCGCAGGAATAGCGCTTAGTAATCCTTGTTTCACGAAAGCGCCAGTAGCGATCACCAACAAACTGGTAGGCAGCGGGAATCCAATAGCACCGATGAATAACGCCAAACCAAAAAGAGGCTCACCATAAGTAATAAGGTTAGTGAGCAGAAAATCAGAAATTGAGCTCATGGATTGGGAATCTCAGTTTGTAGATTTTGGCGAAATTGATTGATAATTTCTTTTACCTGCTCTAAAACAAAGCCTTGCTGGCCCAAAAAGAGTTTTTGGTTTATCTCAGCCAAACTCCTTTTATCATTTTCTTCTTCAGGAATATTTAGTTGTTGGTAAAAAACTTCAGGCGGTACTCCATACATTTTGGCTATGTATGGAATTGTCATCCAGCCTTTAACAAGTTCTGCGTCTTGAGTGTTCGGTTTGAGCCCGGTAAGCCGAATTTGTAGAAATGATTTTGTCATTCTAAAACCAAAAAAAAGTACAAGCATTAGACCAACCAGAATTAAGATGATCAGATATTTCGAATTTTTGTTAGTAGTGGAATTTTGCATAATATTATAGTGAACGATTCAATAAAACAAAGCCCCCAAAGATATGAGGGGGCTTTGTTGGAGGGATATATTAATAGCTAACAACTCTGGGTAATTTTTTCGCCTGATCGATCCAATCCGCTACTTGAGATTCGCTAGGCATTTTGCGAACGAGCTGTTTCTTTGTGTTGACTTCAGTTAATTTGAGGATGAGGTTTTCAGCTCGTCTAGTGGAAAGTTCCACCACAGTATCGACGCCTGCCTCTTCTAGAAGATCGCTGTATTCAGAGCCGATACCCGAAATTCGAAAGAGATCTGCTAGATTTACCCACTCTAAAATGTAGGTTTGGTCGATCCCTGTTTTTTCCGATAGGTCTTTCCTACCTTTAGGCGTAGCGCCAGTTTTTAACAATCCTTCAAGCGTGATTATGCCTGCTTCGTTTAATTTCGCGGCAAACTTTGAACCAATTCCTTCGATCTCGATGATATTCATTGCAAATTTCCTTTCCGATCTCAGCTTTCCGCTTCGATCAATAAAAAACTATTTTTGGATGATTAAGTACAAATATTAGTATACATTGTTCCACAATAGGCACACAAATTTTTCAATGATATCCAAATCATTTTTGGTCAATTTTGATTGTAGGTAGAAAATCCTGAACCGCTTGCATAAATTGAGCCGGTGTTTCTTCGTGCGGCAGGTGACCCGCTTTAGGAATGACCGTTAAAGTAGCATTTGATAATTCTCCGGCTAACCTTACGGATTGCTCCGTTGGAACGATCTCATCTTTTTCGCCCGTGATCACTAAAATTGGCATCATTAATTCCCCAATGTGATCCACCAGGTCAGATTCCTGACTCGCGATCGTAAATTCCCAAAATGCCTTATCCCAATTAATTGCTTCAAGGGGCTTAGTATACATTTTGATCGTTTCGTCTGTAATATTCGAGGGATCGTACCACGCCTTTTTTAAAAATTCTATTCCTTGAGAAAAGAAAGATCGGGAGATCAATGGCCCGATATGACGAAATTGTGGTGTTTTGAGAATCGGCTGTATCCACGAGGGAGCTCCGCCCCCAGCATAAACAGCGGGATCTACCAAAATCAAAGCTGTGACTTTTTCTGGGTATTTTCTTGCGTAATTCATGGCGATCGTTCCACCAGCCGAATTACCTACCAAAATTACACTCTCGGATGAAAAATTCTCGATCAGCGCGTCCAACAACAAAACCTGAGAATCTGGGCTGTACGGGCTTTCCCCAACCCAAGTGAGCGGTTTTTCGGTAAGCCCAAAACCAGGGCGGTCGAAGGAAATGACAGTCCCATATTTACCAAGGTCTTCGGTTACCGCATGCCAAGAGTTTAAGTTAGCCCCAAAGCCATGAAGCAAAATAAAGGTGAGTTTACCACTTCCAAATTCTTTATAATGTACATTGATATTGTTCAACCGAATAAACTTGCTTAGTGAATCCGCTAATTCTTCAGGCTGTTTTAACCCAGTTAACTCAGGAACAGGAATTAGAAATGGTCCAAGTATGACTAGCAATAAAATTAGAATTATGACGATGATACGTTTCATTTTTTTCAAAATTTCCTTATATAAGGCTGAGTTACGTTTTGTAGGTTTTTTGAGGCTCGTCCAACGCTCGAGCAATGCTCTTGTTCAAAATAAATCTGTTTCGTCTTTGTGTGAGGTATAAAAACATAGGGACTGAGTGTATGCCCAATTCTCGATAAACTACTGGCCCCTCAACCAGAATTTTACCTCTAATAAGTAAAAACCTTTCGTATTACAAAAATATATTGCTAACTTTTGTTATTTGAAAACTTCTAGCCCCAGAACAGGATCGTTGGTAATGATGCCGTCAACGCCCATTTTCTTTAGATCCTGCATCTCAGTTTGTTCATTCACTGTCCATACATAAACTTGACGACCGATGTCGTGGGCGTTTTGAACATGTCTCGGCGTCACAATCTGTTTAATTGGATGATCTGCCTGAAGGGAAGAAAATTTTGAGATTCCTTGATTCAAAGGGGTCAGCTGACTTCTTAAATAACCACAAGCAATCGTTGGCGCAATTTACTTAGCAAGCCATAAATTTATAGGATTAAAAG
>CAIRYE010000098.1 GCA_903882765.1 uncultured Anaerolineae bacterium | reverse complement strand
GTGAAACGCACTTGCCGTACCCCTAAAAAGCTCTTCCTTTGCCGTCTTGGCGGCTTTGCGTGAAACGCACTTGCCCTTTCCCCCAAAAAGCTCTTCTTCGCGCTCTTAGCGTTCTTAGCGAGAGCCGCTCTTGCACTTTCATTCCCGTCTTGCCAGCTTTGCGAGAACCGCTCTTGCCTAATTAGCTAAGCTTTTCCTTTGTGCTCTTTGTGGCTTTGTGTGAAACGCACTTGCCCTACCCCTAAAAAGCTCTTCCTTTTCCGTCTTGGCGGCTTTGCGTGAGCCGCTCTTGCACTTTCATTGCCAGCTTTGCGAGAGACGAACTAATAAACCCGCCGCGGCGTGATCCCCATAGCGCAGTCGAATTGATCGCGCAAGATCATGCTCGCCATCCTATCGCCATACTTGCTCAACGATTCAACAGCGCTAGGCTCATCCATCCCGATCGATTCATCCAACTCCACCTGAAAGCGCCGAAAATCCAAGCCCTTGAAAAAAGTATCCACCAAATGCACCTGTTGATCCGCCGCCGAGTTCATAAACGCGCCCAGCGTTGGCTTCAACCAATCCCACGCCATATAGCGTGAGGGCTGACCGGCGCGGGTCTCATTCGGGTCGCGGCCAGTTCCCAAGCTGATCAGCGTGGTCTCTTCTGGCTTCCAACCCAGGCAAAAGATCGCCTCGTACGCGGCGAGATAGCAGGGGTTGCTATAACTTCCCACGCCGCCATCCACATAACGCCCATCCACCACCGGAAAGTAGGTCGGCACGGCGCTAGAAGCCATCACAGCCGCTACCACCGACCAATCGGCATACTCATCCTTCCACGGCTTAATAAAGCGTGTTCGGTTCAGCACTAGGTCGTAAGTGGTGATCACTACATCCATCTGTGGGGAGGTTTCCCAAAAGTCGCCCATTCGCAGGTTGCCCATCACATCCGCCAGGGCATTCTCAAGCGGCTCGCCCGGGTAACGATACCGGCTTAGCGGCCAAAACAACGAGCGTGTGCTTTTCTTAAAGATCTTCTCACCCAGCGTGCAATACAGCTGGTAGATCTGGGCGGTGCTAAGGCCAGCGCCCAAACCAGCCGAGATGATCGAGCCGGTAGAAGTGCCGGCGGCAAGCCCAACCACCTGGTTCAGCGGCTGCCCCAAAACACTTTCCAACTTCATAAGGGCGCGGATAGGCAGAACCCCACGGATTCCTCCGCCATCGATCGCTAGTGCTACATGTTTTCGAAAAGGTTTCATACACTCTTATTCTACCCAACCCTAACCCATGCCCCCATTGCAGAATGATAACAAGTTGGAAAAAGGGTAAAATGATGGGTATGGATCTGGATAAAACCACCCTCACCGAACTCAACCAAACCCTGCTCACCTGCCAACTCTGCCCGCGCCTAGCGCAATGGCGCCAGCAAGTGGCCCGCGAGAAGCGCCGCGCTTACCGCGATTTCGAGTACTGGGGCAAGCCTGTGCCCGGCTTTGGTGATCCCTCCGCGCGCATCTTCATTGTCGGCCTCGCGCCCGGCGCGCACGGCTCCAACCGCACCGGCCGGCAATTTACCGGCGATGGCAGCGGCGATTTCCTCTTCCCAGCCCTTTACCGAGCCGGCATCGCTAACCAACCCACCTCTAGCCACCTTGGCGACGGCCTCATCCTCACCAATGCCTACACCGCGCCAGTGTGCCGCTGCGCCCCGCCTGCCAACAAACCCACCCCAGAAGAAATGCGCAACTGCCTGCCCTATCTAAAACAAGAGCTCGACCTCATAAAACCAACGGTCCTTGTTGCCCTCGGCCGCATTGCCTTCGAGAACATCCTGCGGCTGTACAACCTGCCCATCAAAACCTTCCATTTCGCCCACGGCGCCGAGCACCCCCTTCCGCAAGGCGTTACCCTGCTGTGCTCCTATCACCCCAGCCAGCAAAACACCCTCACCGGCAAGCTCACCATCCCCATGTTCGATGCCATTTGGCAGCGCGCGGTGTCATTAGTTGTGGATGGGTAATAATTTCCAACTCGATAGAACTCCAACAGGGTTCATCAAGGTTGAGCCGCTACGCAAACTAAGCGACCCAAATAAGAAAACCTACCTGAAAGAAAACATCCCGCCTATCCTTCAGTGACGAACTACCGAATTCTCAAGTCAGGGAACCAATCACTTAGGCAAAGCCTCCAAGCAAAATCCATTTTATTATCCCAAAACGGTTTCACACAAATCCACCCCAACCTACCAAGAAAGCCAAGAATATAAATTACGATCAATCCGGTTAGCCGCCAAATATTAAAAGCGAGAGGGCAAGGTTCATCACCTTGCCCTCTCGCTTTTAATTTCAATGGTACTTCCTCGATACGAAACATGAAAAAACGTATTATCAGTTCTTTCCCAATCTAACAGAACCGACCCTTAGTCCTCATCATAAAGCCCAATTTCATCATTATCATTATAGAAATTGAGCCCGTTCATGATGCTATCCATCAAATGTTCCGAAGTTTTCACATCGATCAGCCCTGGGTCGTCAATATAATCGATGATGGCATCGAATAATTTTCTATCCACTTTCATTTCTTTTAGGTAAAATTTTTTTACCTTGTTAAAATCTTCCTTGGTGAATTTTTCGCTGAAAACGATCATCCCATTCCTTTCGCCCCAAACTTAGAAATTGATTGGATCGCTCATCGGTTGTAGCACGGTTGATCGAACTCCCTACCAACCAACCCCCAGCCCCTGGCAGAGCCCCCTACTCCGCCGGGCGCAGGTCAAAACCACAAGCTATCCCCATCTCTATCTCCACCCATTTTCCGTGCTCATCCCCCTGCCGTCGGACGGGCCCCCCTTCACCGTCCTCGACATTCCTTCGTTGTACCGCCCTTACAATCTAATAATACGCCTACCACTGGCCCGCAAACACGGGCTACTCCACCCCAATTTGGGGGTAATTTCGAATCAATCCGCGCAATTCCTTGGTCATATGTTCCATCATCTCATCGCCTCCCAATACCACACAGCTTTCGCCATAGGCCAAAAACAGCTTGCCGGCTTCCCACACGCTTTCGGTCAACCCGCTCACTTCCAGCGTACCATCCTCCAACCGCGTTTCCTTTTGATCCACAAAATGCTGGCTTACCGAAGAACGCGAGAGCGGTGGCAGCAGCCGATAGCGCACCTCGTACATTGGCGGTGTTGGCGGCGGCGGCATGATCACCGAGCTCACTTTCAATTCCTCATCATTTAAAATACTGCTAATTCGGTAGCGAACATGCCGGCTGGCCAACCCGCCGCTTTTGTTACCGCGGCTTAGCCGGTATGCCAACAAATACCAATGCCCCCACTGAAAAACGATCTTGTAAGGGTTCACTTCCTGCAGCACCGGCAATTGGTCCTCATATTGCGGTGAGATGTAATTAAAATATAATTTACGGTGTTTCTTTACTGCCCGCTGCACGTCCTCCCACACCTTGCGAGGAATACCCACGCTCTCGATGTTTTGCAGCATCTCCAACTCTAAGGGGTTCTCGGCCCGCTCCATCTTGCGACGTTCCGCCGGTGATAACCCCGCCATGATCTCATCCAGCAACGCCTTTACGCTGGAGTGCACCGCCACCTGCCCCTCAAAGGTGTCCTCCAACAAACCCAGCGCCATCAGCGAATTCTCGGAAAGGGTTAGCGAAAGGATCTCGCCGGCATCGCGCATGGTATAAAGGCCGCTACGCGGGCTGTAGGTCAAATCCACCCCCAGGCGCGAGCGCAGGTTTTCTCGGTCGCGTTTAAAGGCTTTATCGCGCGCGCTCTTGGTTTTGGGGTAAGCATCGCTGCCCTCCACCTCCAGCACGTACTCCACCAATTGCCCCGGCGTCGCCGCCCCCTTGCGCAAACGCTGCACCAACGCCAAAGACCTTCTAAAAGATTGCCAATCGCTTCCTCGCATAGTCTTTAGTATATGCCACCCCAGCCGCCGCCGGCAAGGGTTTGCGGCCGTTTGGAACTTTTCCTTTTGTTCTAACGTCCTAGTATTAACTTAATCTAAAAGAGGTAACCTTATGAAACGTACAACTATCCTGCTCAGCATCTTCCTTCTAACCCTTTGCGCCGCCTGTTCCTCCGCTCCCACCCTCAATGGCACCAACTGGAGTCTGGTCACCATCGATGGCGTCGACATTCCCGCCAACGTCGAGGTCACCCTCACCTTAAAAGATGGCAAAGCGGGCGGCAACGCCGGCTGCAACGGCTACGGCTCCGAATACGTTCAAAAAGGCGAACAGCTCACTTTTACTTCCGCCATGAGCACAATGATGTATTGCGAAGGGATCATGGAAGTGGAAAGCGGCTATTTGGCATCCTTACCGCAAATCCGCTTTTACAAAATGGAAGGCGGCAAATTGCTGCTGCTGGATGACTC
>CAIRYE010000097.1 GCA_903882765.1 uncultured Anaerolineae bacterium | reverse complement strand
TGCCCCTATAGCAGTGATCCGGCGAAGGATAAATTCACGCTCTTTTGGAGTGTGGAGGAATTTGAAAAAGAACATCATCAAGGGTATGTCTATACATCAGAAACTACCGCCAAAATGCGCTACCAGAAGGACATTTACGATCTGAAGGTGGTGGATGGTGCGGTGAAATTTGCTGACGCGTCGGTGAAGTCCAACGAGCAGATGCTTGGCTTGGTAAAAATGATCGATACCGTGAAAGAGAATTATTCGTACTTGATCCATCTCTAATTTAACCCTCCTCTGGGGATAAGAAAAAGCCACCTGTTTTTGGGTGGCTTTTTTGTTTGGGCGGTGGGGTGGGGGCGTGTTGGTAGGATCAAGGGCAAGGGCGGGTTCACGCGAAGAACGCGAAGAGCACGAAAGAAGAGCGAAGGACGCGGTTGAACATTGGTCCAAACCCCACCGCCGGTCCAATCTTCCAAAAACGGCATCGGAATCCGAATCTTGTTGCGCATCCGCTCCGGGTACTGGTTCTTATACGTATTCTGTAATTGCCTTGCCCTGGCGTACATGCTCGCGTATCCTGGGCGATCCATGATCCTCACCATCCAATTAAATCCGGTTCTGGTCAGGTAAAACTGGTAAGGGGCATACGCTCCCAGCAGTTTATCAAATCCATATTGCTCGCCGTAAGGCAATAACGCCAGGTCACGCTTGGTGTCAGCATACCCCAGCGTCATGTGTTTTGTTTGCGCCATACTTCCGCGCACCTGGTTGACCCACTGATTAAACATCCGGTTTGTATCCTCATCCATCCCCGCGAAGTTATATTTCGCTTCCGGCTTTCCAGCGGCGTCCTGCATCGCGTCCAACAAAGGCTTCACCTCCGTCAGCCAGCCATCGTGCAATATATTTCCCATTTCAGCGAATCCGCTCATTTGGTCATACCCGCCCACCGGGAACAAAGGCATGTCCCCGCCTTCCTGGTACAAGGCGTTCGGGTTCTTATTACTAAATGTGCCCGGGTCTTTTTCACTCGCCATCTGCGAACGGTCAAATACCTCATACCCTTCCGCGGTCAGTGCTCCATCAAATCCAGCAGCTTTCAATTCAGCCACACTCATGCTGCCATACTGCTCCACGCTTGCCAGTTTCCTCGCGTTCAGGTAATACCCTTGCTTCTCCCCCGCCAAACTCGCGTCGGTGGTAAACCTAAAACCACCTTCTGGCATCACATCCGGCACACTGCTATCCAGGTTGTACACCTTCAGCGGCGCGCCATCCGCATCCACCACGACAGAATGGGTATTGACATCGTTTAGCCATTGTGCTAAAGTGAATTTATCTCCCCCGCTCGTCACTTCCTTAGGACTGGAAGATCGACTGGTGGGGGTAATATTTTTAATATCCCCGTCAATCACAAAATCATCGTAATAATATCCCGAGTTTTTTTCCCCGGCCATTTCCCTCACAACTATTAAAACTGCGTGGTTCTTGCCATCAACATTAATGGTTGAGGCGTAACGATACACAACATCAATATTGTTAGTTTTGCTATTACCAATATCAGAAGTGAGCAAAACCGCTTTTTTTAGCAACTCAGGTAAATAAGATACGATCCTCCAATTTAGAAAACTCGAACCATCTGAGTGAGATAGCGTTTTGTCAATCCCACTTCTTACGAATTTGATATTCTTTCCATCGTCAATATTTACAACGCTTGTTCCTTCAATTTTTGAAAAATCGCTAATTGCATTAAGTCGGGATATTTCGTATTGGTTTGATTCGGGCAGTTTATCTAACTTAAGGATTGTCGGTTCTAATGCCAAAAGTTTTTGCTTTTTCGTCGGAGCCAACCAATCCCCAAACCATTTCAAGAAACCAGGACCTTTGACACCATATAATTTCCAAACTCGCATGTGCTTTTTCAGCTGCTGTGGTGTGTTCTCTGCCCCAGCCACCGAAGCATTCCCATCCACTGCCGCCTTCACCAGAGTCCTCTCGTCCAACCCATCTCCAAAGTTCAACAGCTTCTCGCTGATCGGCTCAGTCTGGATACTTTCTCCGTCTGGCAAGTCGGTTGGTACCTCTTGCTGAATGGTTTTCAGCCTGTCAGTAGCCTCATCATAAGCATCCTGAATCTTTTGCGTGTCATCAGGGTACCCGCTCACATCCTCCCGCGCCATCTCCCGCACGATCTGTTCTGGGCTCTTGTCACCCTCGGTCAAGACCGACCCACCACGCAGGTTGTATTCCTCAAACGCCCGTTCCACCTCGGTCTGACCGACCAACGGCACCTCATCAAAGCGCCTCCACTTCGGTAGGTTCCTTCGCAGATCGAGGCTGTTCGCTCCCCCTCGGTCTGACCTACCCCCTAGGCAATACGGCCTCCATTGCCATCCAATCCCGCTTGTGCTATATTAAAGTCGACTCCCGCTCCCAATTTATGGGTAGTCGCGGTAACCATATTTTGCGTAGCGCTTGTCCGTCCTGAGACATCGGCAGTGGCACCGGGAGTCATCTTCGTCAGGGGTAAAGTAGCGATAATTTCCCATTTTAAAACCTAAAAAACACCAGGATCTTGTGTCGTTTGCCGCCGAGGTTGGTTATTTCTTCCAACCTCAAACTCGGTCCAGCAAGAAGATCCTTTGTATTTAACTACTTTACGTTAGCTCCGCGTTAATAATACTGGGGTTCATTCTCAATCCCCATCGTCGGAGCTTAGCTCCACTCCCATCACCACCACCCGCGGCTTCATAGTAGCCATTGTGGGCTGGGTTTAGATATGAGATAGGCGCGAGCGATTGGGGTGAGCGGTTGTAGGTGCGGGGAAAATAAAAACTACCCCAGGTTTCCCTGAGGTAGTTGGTTGTTGTTCACCTTCTATTTTGGTTAGCGTCTTCCGCCCATGCGGCTGCCCATTTGTCTGCTATTGGTATTGGTGCCGCCGCAGCCTTGGGTTCCGGCGGTTTGGGTTCCGGTGCAATTCATGCCGTTGCTCATTCCATTGCTCATTCCGTTGCCATTGCCGCGGCCCATTGGGCTGTTCATGATGGCCTGAAATTCTTCGGCGCTCAGGATGCTGGGTG
>CAIRYE010000096.1 GCA_903882765.1 uncultured Anaerolineae bacterium | reverse complement strand
TTCTAAGGCTCAATTCTTATTTAAATATTCCATGCCAACGATAATAAAATTGGTTGTAATGTTAATAGTTGCTCTCTCAACTTTGGCAATTCCTATTAGAACTACAATTTCTGCAATCAAGTATATTATTCCTCTTCACGTGTTTTCTCAATTTTGGGATTCAAGGGATGTTTATATACGAAGCGAAAAATTGAATGGTAATAAATTTGTCGAAGTAAAAAGTTCTAGGGATATTGACGAATTACATGAACTTCAAAATCGGTTTTGGATTGATAACGATCTCCATGAATCTGAAAATTATTGGATTAATAGAGCAGCAGCTAAGTATTACGGTCTGGATTCTATCAAAACAAAATAATAAAAGGATCAGACTTGGGAAAGAAGCTCATTAATATTATATTTGATGAGCTTTTTTCTATTTTTGGATTATTACAGAAACCAGCTGAGCATTCCGTTTGTGCTAATAATAAATTAAAGGGAAATTCAACTTGTCCATTTTTTGTTGATTTCTGCCATTTTGTCATCCATCTCGTTTTCCATCTGTATAGCAATATCAGTTTCGGTAGAATATATGTTTGTCAACTCTTCAGGATCAATTGCCAAATCATATAATTCGATTGCTTGATATTCATTATGATGGTATTGGATCATTTTGAAATTCTCCTGATGTAACGACAAGGAAAATTCTTTGATCGCAGAATATGGGGAGGATCGCTCCGCAGCCAGAGTAAACAACTTTCTTTTTAGGTCTTCCTCGCCCCCTAAACCAGGTAGAAGTTTGCCACTTGCCCAGTTCGGTATTGATTTTCCAGTTAAATGCGCTAATGTAGGCAAAATATCAATATTGGTTGTTTTCGAATTTGTATCCACTCGGTCTGAAATTCCAGGTGATGCTACTATCAAAGGGACTTTGATCACAGGTTCATACAACATTTTTTGCATATGACCAACATGTCCTCGCTCAAATTCCTCACCATGGTCTGATGTTATAAATATGTGACTCTTATTTCGAATTCCAGAAGCCGTGAAAAACTCAAACAACCGAAGAAGTTCTGTATCCCAACTTGCTAAATATGAATCATACTTTAACCATTCAGCTTCCATGATTTTTTTATCAAAAGGATCTACAATCAACGGATGAATTGGTTTATTAATTGGTGAAAAATTATCTTTTGAAAATTTTTCATAATAATTTTTATACGGAGCGTATGGTTCATGTGGAGTATAAAAATGAAAATATACCAATGAAGGAGTGGTCATCCCCTCTAATTTATTAATAAATCCATTGATTGTTTGTCTCAGATCGTAATATTCTACACTTGCTGGAAGTAAGGAGGAGTATTTGACCCCAAATTTTTCTTCAATACGTTTTCTATTTTGTTTATCATAGATTTCCTTGATCAAATCTAAAAACAATGATCCTTTATTATCAACATTACTAGGAAATATACCATTTTCAATACTGGTAAAAGCTGAGTGCTAGTCTTTTTCGAAAAATTTCTCGTCATAAAAAACATCATTGTTCAAATTGTATCTACCAAAATTAACATGGTCGTGAATATCCGACCCGCTTTGTATTAATAATTGATCAGCATAAATATTTTGTGAAAAACCTATAGTATTATGTGTATTCTGAAAAACATTGAATATTTGTTTGTGCGCAAATTCCGAAATAACCTCCCCACCTAGGAAGAAAGCTCGATGCTCCCAAGGGTTTGCACCTGTCAATATTGAAGCTGTACCAGGAACAGTAAAATTACTCGATGCATAGTGATTGTGGTAAACAATAGCTTTTTCAGAAAATTTTTCCAAGTTTGGCATGGTCTGCCGTTTATATCCGTACATGTGCATATTTTTCGCCGACCAGGCGTCAAACACAATAATTATGATATTTTCACTTGATGTTACTTCTGAAGGAATTAACGAGTTACCGCCATTGTGGCGGGAAATATGCCCATCAATTTAAGTACATCACGACGGTTTATAGAATGGTCCTTCAAACCCATAGTCTCATATCCTCATATATATATTTGCTTGGATAATTATTTTAGTAATCGATTTCAAAACGCAGTCAACAACAGTTAAATACCTTGATATTTGAACGGAATTTCTAATCAAATTAATTTATTTCATAAGGTAAGGAGCGTTTATTTCCGCCATTTTTTCATCTAATTGACGTTCCATTTCTATAGCGGTTGCTGGCTTGGTGCTGTAAAGATCATTCATTTCTTCAGGGTCAGCCGCTAGATCATAGAACTCAGTACCCTGATAAGCAGAATAATTGTATTTGATCATTTTATATTTTCCACGATGCAAACTGAAGGAGTATTCACGAATTGCTTGCCGTATAGGGTTATTGGAAACGTCCATCGTAAATATGGAACGATCAGCATTTCTTGAACCACCTAATTCAGGTAGGATCTCGCCTTCGGCCCAAGGTGGGGTCGGATTGTTCGTAAGGTGGGCGATAGTTGGAAATAGATCAATGTTGTTGGTCTTTTCCGTTACATCAACCCTTGCCGTGATACCGGGGGTAGATACGATCAAAGGAACATGAAGCACTGGTTCATAGAGCATTTTATCCCAGTGTCCAACGTGGCCGCGCTCAAACATTTCACCGTGATCAGAAGTTATGAAGAGGTGGGTTTTTTCTTTCATGCCCGAATCTTCAAAATAGGTAAAAAATCTGCCAAGTTCTTCATCTAGGCTAGCGATCAGGGCATCGTAGCTCATACGATCCGCGTTCATATCTTCTTGATTTTTAATGTTATCGATCAAAGGATGAACAGGTTTCTCGATCGGCAGATATTTATCTTTCAAAAATCGTTGGTAGTGATGTTTGTAAGCTTTGTAAGGTCCATGGGGTGGAAAAACGTGAAAATACATAAAGCTTGGTTGAGTGAAAGCTTTGATTTGGGAAATGAGCCCATCGACCAGATCTGAAATCAGGAAATATTCAAGGCTCTTTGGCGGGCCATCTTCATAAATATCGGGGATAGCGTCGAGAGTGGTTTTTTGATCCCGTTTATCCACTATTTTTTTGGCAGTACCAAAAAATAAGGATCCTGGAGTGCTATCGTTCCGGGCAAAGATATTATCCTCAAAGGCTGCAAACGCGCTATAGGTATCTTTTTCAAAAACTTTTTCATCGTAGACAACAATGTCATTTAAGTTGTACTTGCTGAAAGGGATATGAATATTAAGACTTTTTTGAAATTGTCCAAGCAATTGGTCAGGATATACATTTTGAGCGTATCCTAGAGTTTGATACGAGCCGGACATAAATTCAAAAATTTGTTTGTCAGTTAGTTCAGGCTTGACTAAACTTCCTAGGTTAAAGGCCCGATGAGTCCACGGGTGCGTCCCTGTAAGCAAGGACGATGTGCCTGGGATAGTGTAATTAGCGTTTGAATAATGGTTCTTGTACACGATCGCTTTTTCGGCAAATTTTGTCAAATTTGGCATCGTGTCACGCGCATATCCATACAACCCAACATTCCTAGCAGACCAGGCATCAAGAATTAAAATAATGACATGGGGGGTAGAAGCCTTGATACCTGGCAACCTGTTAGCCAAAGGCTCGCTGACTACAGCGGCAGACATAATGGATATTGATTTTAAGAAATTTCGTCTTTTTGTTGAGTTATCCATTATTTTCTTTTTTATCCTATAGGTTTTACAAAATTTTATTTTCTAAATTTACCTAATGCTGAATTTCAGAATAAATCTAACAGCTAAATCCTAATCTGAATAATACCGTTTTGAACTGGATAATTTATCCTACACGACCTTGCTTTTGTTAAGGTTGACTAAATAAGTTTATTTCCGTTTATAAGGGGAATTTATTTCTTCAATTTTACTTTTCATCTCAATTTCCATTTCCGTAGCTTTATTCGGTTTTTTTGTGTATAAGTCGCTAAGTTCTTCTGGGTCAGCGGCTAAATCATAAAACTCCATCTCATTGTAGAAGGGATATTGATATTTGATCAGCTTATAATTTTCCTTATGCATAGAAAAAGAAAATTCAGTTAAGGCTTGCCTAGATGAATTATGTTCGGCGTCAAGAATAAAAATAGAACGGTCCTTTTGCCCGATTCCACCCAAACCTGGTAAAACCAACCCATCTGACCAGGATGGTATCTGAGTGCTCGTAAGGTTGGCTATCGTTGGTAATAGATCTGTATTGGTAGTTAAATCGTTGATGTTTACTCTACTCGTGCTGGTTGGTGTTGAAACAATCAACGGGACACGAATGACCGGTTCATACAGAATTTTCTCCCGGTGCCCAGTTTTACCACGCTCAAACATTTCGCCATGATCCGAGGTCATAAAAAGATAACTTTTCTGGTTCAACCCAGAAGTATTGAAATACTTAAAAAACCTTTCTAATTCAAAATCCCAACTAGCCAAAAAGGAATCGTACAGTAATCTTGCCTGAATTGTTTTCTTTTCAGTTCGCGGATTTTTTAGGAGAGGATGAACAGGCTTCCAAAGTAGTTTAAAATCATCGGCCGCGAATTTATCAAAAAATTTTTGGTAAGGTTCGTATGGCCAGTGTGGTGTAAAAAAATGAAAGTAAACAAAGCTAGGCTCTTTTAGATCATCTAAC
The DNA here is from genome assembly GCA_903882765.1 of uncultured Anaerolineae bacterium. GTDB lineage: Bacteria > Chloroflexota > Anaerolineae > Anaerolineales > Villigracilaceae > UBA5195. The sequence goes on along the minus strand of CAIRYE010000096.1, from coordinate 7,129 downwards.
TGGGCAATCAAACCATCCACCATATCTGAAAGTCTAAAGAACTCAACACTACTTGGGTATGAATCCAAATATCCTTCTTTGTAGGCTTGATCAGCAAGATCTCGTTGATGAAAATCGATTGTTTTTTTAACCGTTCCCAAGAAGAGGGATGAATCTATCCCATCTACCCTATTAAATAGATTATCTTCAAAGGAAGAAAATGCCACGTAAGGGTCTTTGTTGAAAATCTTTTCATCGTACACAACTTCATTATTTAGGTTATATGTACCAAAGGGAATGTGGGTATTAATATTATTCTCAAATTGACCGAGAAATTGGTCGGCATAACAATTTTGCGCAAAGCCAACAGTTTTATATGAAGGGGAAAGCAAATTAAAGATCTGACGATCCGCAAACTCTTGTTTGATCAAAGATCCCAAACTAAATGATCGGTGATTCCAAGGATCCATGCCGGTAAGAATGGAAGCGGTCCCTGGTACAGTAAAATTCGAGTTGGCATAATGATTCGTATATACTATGGCTTTATCAGCAAATTTTGCTAAATTTGGCATGGTATCTCGCGGATAACCATACATACCAACATGTTTGGCCGACCAAGCGTCTGATATTAGTAATATAACGTGAGGAGTGTCTTTGGTAACCCCAGTCATAGTTTTTGCCAGTGGTTTAGTTACCACAGACGCAGACATTAAGGCCATCATTTTTAGGAATTTTCGTCTATCTGTTGAATTATTCGTCATTAAGTTTCGGTTTCCAGCGGTTTTCCCGTATAGTAGTTTGTCTTAAGATTTTCTGTCATCGCTCAAAAAGGTTATTTTCGTTGGCGGTAAAGTTTTGTGTCGGGGACCGCGATCATCTTTTCTAGATCTAAAGGCAACCCGAGAAAGTCGTAGACCCCTTGTATAGGCCCTTGCGGTTCTTTCATCAGAGAATTGTAATCAACATAAAGTACTTGGATATTTTTTTGGTTTGCCAACCAAACTCGAACTCGTTTTAAATGTTCCTGAAATGTATCCGCTACTCGCTCATCACTATCTGTGGAGGTTTCGCCTCTTCTCGCTAACATTTGTTGCTGCGAAGCCAAGATCTCTTCCACGTTTCGGCGCATAAAGATCACTTTGTAGGAATGATTGGATGGGAGATGTTGCAATAGGAACGAAATGACCTTGACTACCTTACCCTCCGCTTGATTCACCCAATCGGCTTCGCTCCCATCACCGAGTTGCTTGACGATCTCAAATTCATAATACCCTTTGGGGTTGTCCTCATCAGCGGTCCGCTCGTTATCTGTCACTATCTCAAGCCCACCCGCGTCTAAAATTTTCATCATCATAGATGTGCCGGACCGTGGCAAGCCCGACACTATAATGACGGGTTTGGTTTCTGAAACATCGGTTTGCTTCGGTTTAAATAGGTTTAGTAAATTCATTCTTCCTCGTATTCAGCGATTATTGCTCTAATTTTACTCGTCAATTCGTGTTCCATCTCAAAAGAGATTTTGGATTTTTGACCATATAGATCATTCAACTCTTCTGGGTCCTCTGATAAGTTGTACAACTCGATGGTTGAATATCTCCCGCATAATTGGCTTTTGGAAAAGACTTGGGATTAGGGATAGTGTAATTGCCATTAACGTAATGTTGGTTGTAAACAATGGCTTTTTTTGCGAATTTCTCGAGATTCGGCATAAGTGTTACGTGGATAACCATATAAAGACACATTTTTGGCTGACCAGGCATCGAACACCATAAGGAGGATATGGCCAGCTGCCGTTTCACTGCTTTGCGCAATTTTCCTTAAAGGCTTAACTGCTATTGTTACAGGCAACAAAGCCATAATTTTTAATAGATCACGCCGATTTAGTTTTCCTATATTATTTATTTCCATCCTCGGGTATCTTCATAGTGAGTATCGAAGGCAATAACTTATCTAATTCTTTAACCATTTCAATGCCAATCTCTGGCAATGAATCCGATAGATCTAGTTTTTCTTGAGGGTCATTCAGCAAATCAAAAAATTCGTATTTTGAATATTTCGGATGGTTGTATTTAATAAGTTTATTGTTTTTATAAACCATAGAAATAGAATATTGGGTGATATTTCCAAAGGAAGAATTCTGTGGCGCGGAAAAAGAGAAAACCGCCCTTTCAGGATCGCTCTCTCCACCCAAGGTTGGTAAAAGCCGCCCTTCTGACCAATCGGGAATTTCATTTTTTGTGATATGGCAAATTGTCGGCAGAACATCAACGCTCGATGTAGGAGTATCCACATCATGTCTTTCAAATTGTCCGGGAGCGGAAACAACCAGCGGAATATGAATCAAAGGCTCGAATAATAAAGGATCGCTGTGCCCCCGCATTCCGTGGTCAAACATTTCTCCATGGTCTGATGTCAGGAAGATATAGGAGTCGTCTTTTAAACCTGAAGCATCAAAATAGTTGAACAATCGAGCAAGCTCTTGATCTAGGCTAGCTAAAAAGGCATCGTAGTTCAACCGGCTGATTCGTAACTCATGATCCGAATTTGGTTCAGAAACCAGTGGGTGGGTTGGCGCTGTATTCGGGGAGTATTCATCATCCCTAAACCCATTGTAATGCTTAGAATAAGGCCGGTAAGGATCGTGCGGAGCAAACATATGAAAATAAACAACCGACGGCTCGGTGAGGTTAGTTAGGGTATCGATCAACCCATCTACAACATCCGATAATAGAAACGGATCCAAGGATTCTGGCAAGCCAGCATAATATTCTTCACTCATGGCGTTGTTAATGATCCTCTTGTTTCTTATTCTAAACAAGCGAGCTAACGGGCCGAGCCAAACTGACCCATCGAACCCTTTGCCATGATTGATAATGCCATCTTCAAAGCTGGAAAAGGCAGTGTATGCATCCAAATTGAACAAGGGGGAATCATAAAAAACACCATCCTGAAGATTATATGCCCCGAATGGAATATGCGTTTTGAGATAAGCACGAGCCTGATTGATCAACTGGTCGGCGTATACGTTTTGAGCGTAACCGATCCCTTTGTGAGTATCATACAGAGCTTTAAAGATTTGGTTATCACCGAGGGAGTTTTTGATCATCCCGCCCAAATTGATAGCACGATGTGTCCAAGGATACATACCCGTGAGCAAAGAAGCGGTTCCTGGGACAGTGAAATTACCCGCGGAGTAATGGTGGTTATAGACAGTTGATCGTTTCGCGAATTTTTCAATGTTAGGCATGGTTGGCCGTGGATAGCCATATAAGGACGTGTTATGCGCGGCCCAAGCATCACACACCACAATGATGATATGAGGAGAAGTTTTAGAAGTAGAAGGAAATATCTTTGCCAAAGGAGCTAAAGTAATCGCGGCTGGAACCATGCCCATTACTTTTAGTAAATTTCGGCGATTCGTTTTTGAAGATGCCATTAATTAGAAGATCAACCTGAAAATTACTACGATCAAGGATATCACGCCAATTGGTAAGTAAATAAAAACCATCACTGATACTTGTTCTGACAAGAATTGGATCACTTTTCGAACAGGTTTAACAAAACCGGCTAATAATAGCAAAGCGATCATTGGCGCGCCGGTTTCCACAGCCCATAACAGCAATGTTTTGATACCGGGGTATGTGGATTCTATCTCTCTTTGGATCAAGTAGGAGGCAACCGCTGCAACAAGAATGATAATGAAGCTCTTGTAACCCAACCCATCACGAAGCCATGTTGACGGCAATATTGTCGAAACTAGGATCAGGATGAGGGTAACAAAAAGGCTTTCCAGCAGAGCAAAGGCCATCATATAAGCTAATACAGCTAAGATCTGCCCAACCCCCATATACAACAAAAAGGACGGCACTCTGAAGAAGAACATTCTGAGTGACCAACTATGAACAACAAACAACGCCATGCCAAGGGCCATAAGCATTTCATTGGATTCGGGGATTCGCTTTTTGATAAATTCCATTTTTTAGGCTCTTTCTCTACAAATCAGTTTTTATTTATTGTATGCTTTATTCGCGTTTTCGATGACCGTATTTATTTCTTCTTCCATCTGCGAGAGATCACTAGGTTTTTTATCAACCAGGTTGTTCATTTCTTCCGGGTCAGTCGAAAGATCGTAATATTCTAATTTAGTATATTTCGGCCAAACGAATTTGATCAGTTTTCTGTTGCCCTTGATCAATGCGATCGTATATATTTTTAGGGCCGAAAATGATGAGTTTTGTGAAGCGTCAAAGGTGAACACACTTCGAAGAGGGTCAGTATCTGTTTCAAAAATTGGGAGCACCTGCCCCTCCACCCAAGCCGGTTGTGGGATGTTAGCGATCTTTGCGATGGTTGGTAAGAGGTCAATGTTCGAAGTCGGTTCGTAGACATCGATCCTTTTGTCTACCCCTGGTGTAGAAATAACCAAGGGCACATGAACCAAAGGTTCGTAATGGATCGGGGCGGTATGCCCATAATACCCTCGTTCATGCAGTTCACCATGATCAGAGGTAATGATGATCGTGCTATTTTGTTTTATCCCCGATGTTTCGAAATATTCGAACAAACGTCCTGTTTCTTCATCCCAACTAGCAAGAAACGCGTCATAATGAAGGCGGGCATCGTTTTGTAATCCGTACGTTTTTGGACCGATCACCAGTGGATGATCAGGTTTGGCGATTGGCTTGTAATTATCAACATTAAATTTATTAAGGTATTTTGGATAAGGGAAGTTCGGCTTGTGAGGAGGATAAACGTGAAAATAGATAAGGGAAGGTTCAGTTAGTTCGCTTAATAATTTGATGAACCCATCAACCAAATTGGGCAACGCGAACATTTCGTAATTATTTGGTAAATTTCCGCCATACGCGGCGCCGTATTTTTGAAGCAACCGTTTTTCATTTTCCAGATCAAACAAACGAATTATCGGCCCGCCAAATAATGATCCATCACGACCTTTTTCATGATTGAAGATGGTGTTTTCGAATGCAAGGAAAGCACTGTAAGCGTCGTTTTGGAATATCGAAGCATCATAGGTAATACGATCATTTAGGTCATACGAGCCAAATGGGATATGTTTTTCAACGTCTTTACCCGCCTCGAAAATTAGTGTGTCGGAATTAACATTTTGGGAAAACCCGATAGTTTTATAGCTGGGGTTGAGTACGTTAAAAACTGTATGCTTAGAGTGTTCTTTGGAAATAACCCCACCGAGAGCAAACGCGCGATGAGTCCATGGATATAATCCTGTGAGAATGGAAGCTGTACCTGGTATCGTAAAATTTCCACCAGAATAATTTCTATGGTATACAATGGCTTTTTCGGAAAATTTCTCGAGATTTGGCATCGTTCGGCGAGGATATCCAAACATTTGCACATTTTCCGCTGACCAGGCATCAAAAACAAGGATAATAATGTGATTTGCGTTCTTTACTGGTTCCCCAACAATTTTTGAAAGCGGTGAAAGTACAACAGAAGCTGGGACCAAAGAAAGTAACTTTAGAAAATCACGCCTTTTATTTAACAAATTCGTCCTACCGATCCGATTTTTCGCAAAAAGAAGTCGCAATGAAAAATTGCCCTCTCCATCCTGATTTTCTGAAGTAGAGGGCAATTGGGTTTACAGATAGCCTAACCCTTTCAAGCGTTCTTCCATCGTTTTTTGATCTTCACCGCTTGAAACAACTGGCGGGGTGGTATTCGAATGATCAAAGTACTTACCTACCACAATGGCGGGAATATCTCGGAAGGAAGGATTGGGGAAATCTTCCAGGCTTTGGTTGCAGAAGAGTACACCAGGCACTTTTTGCACATCGATGCAGTGATCAGCTTCCCAATGTCCATCGTTGAGTTCTACAACGGTGTCTTTCCATTTGCCTAAACCTGAATCCGCTGAGCCTCGGTAACCGGGGGTATAACCCAAGACTAGGTCTGGACCATATTTCAAGAGGGGGCCACTAAAAGCTTCGTGTCGTAGGTATACATTATTGAAAACGGGGCGGCCATCGGGACCGATCACAGCTTTTAATTCTGACTGTAATTTTCTGGTGATGGCTTCTACCGTATCTACCGCAACACTGCCGTGCCCTTCACGGCCAGCCAAGTTGATATACAAACTATTCAGCCCCACCGCATAAGCGGATGATTTCTGCCAATCAACAGCTGAGAGATCTTTGGATGTTGTGTTTTCTTTTAGAGTGATATAGCCATTTTCGATCAACCAACGATTGATGTGGAATTGATATTTAAAATCAGCGAAGCCATGGTCAGAGATCACTATGAGTTGAACTGGTTTCCCGGTCATTTTTTCAACCAAAGCCATCATTCGGCCAACAAACTGGTCTAATTTTTCATACCACTCGTTTACCGCTTGTGGGTTTCGCAAACGGAACATATGCTGAATACGGTCTAGATCGTCAAAAATCGAAGCAAGAATTCCTTCTGAGAATTTTGCCATTTGACGAACCAGAATTCGTTCGCGGGTTGTAAAGATATCATCGCACAAGGCAAGAAACTGCTCATCAGAGATGCAATCATCTTCCAAGCCATTCGTATCCTGAGGCCAGCCCAGAGTAAGGAAGGGACCAGCTGAATCCCACACTTCTTTTACAAAGGAATTGGGAGCTCCATACCGCCAAGCGGAGTGTAATGGATGTATCTGAACCGGCAGAAAATACATCTGAACAGGATCAAGGGAGGTGACGATGGCGCGGGTGATGCTGTGGACATTGAACAAAAAGCCAGCTTTGAATTTCACTTCAATGACTGGGCTCCATTTCCCAAGTTCCATCTCGATAGATTGGTTATTGATCTTTAGCAAGATCTTTCCATCTGTCTTTGTCTCCAGAGAGAATTCCGCCTTGGACGGGACCATCGCGCCCTTGTCTTTGATGAAGGGCCCATCCAAATAACCCAGCAAGTTGGATCTTTGGCCGGTAAGGTGGCCAAATTTCGTTTTCGCTGTCGCGGGAAGGGGTTTGTTCTCACTTGAGAAGAACATACCAACACCAAGTTGTCCGCGAATGTCAGGTGTACCCAACCCTGGCAGCACATTTACCGCGGAATCGGGGCTAGACGGGAACATAGCCGGCCACCACAATGCCGTAGCGGGATACCCTTGATCCACAGCTTCTTCAAAAATAGTGTGGGCGTT
>CAIRYE010000095.1 GCA_903882765.1 uncultured Anaerolineae bacterium | reverse complement strand
TCATCTCAGCCTCGACGATCGTTGCCCTCACCACCGTCGGTTGGGATGTACAACACTTATTTTTACACGCCAAAGAAATGTTCGTATCCGCTACGCAACACTAGATCTTGATCCCGCGGTTTGAAACAAACGCCTATGGTTAAACCATAGGCGTTTGTTTTTATGTTCAAGGGGTTCGGTTGGTTTTTACAATCGGAGCAAAGATAGCCGATCTAACCAAGCCCTTCTTTCACGAAACAGGGAAGCGTTATGGCAAAAGGCATCTACAAGACAGAGACGCGCCTGCAAAGGGTCAGCGCTAGGTTCGTGGTCTTACCTGAGCGAGTTGTTTAAAAAAGCAATGATCCGAAGTATGTTGGCATCCGCCAAAAACGGCGCGCCGCCATGGCCGGCCCGTTGCAAAATCACCAAGGTCACCTTCTCCGTACCGATCACCTTGGCGAGAGCTTGGGCAAATTCCTTACTCTGCCCCGGCGGAACATTACAATCCATCGCACCGTGTTCGATCAAGAATGACGCATCATCCACGGTGATATAGTTGGCGGCGTTGGTTGTGGCAACCAATTGCGGCACGGTTTGTATCGCCGCGCCTACCAAAAGGGAGGTTGGCGAGTTAGCGTCGTGTTGGTTGGTGGGGCAATCTGAGGCCGCCGATTGCGAGTCTATCGAAAGAAAATCGATCGGGCCGTACCAATCGATCACCGCCTGCACACAGCTCGATTGTGCCGCGTTGCCCAGCAGCGGCCCTTCCAATTCTTCTACACCGCAGGTTGTGCCAAGCAGCGCCGCCAACGTACCGCCGGCAGAATCACCAAAGACGGCAAAACGCTCTGGGTCCAGCTGGAATTGATCGGAATTCGCACGTAAAAACCGAACCGCCGCCTTGGCATCAAAGATCTGCGCCGGGTAAAGCGCTTCGTTGCTAAAACGGTAATTGATGCTGGCAACGGCATAACCTCGCGCTAATAAAGGGTCCGCGCCGGCAAGCCCACCGCTATTTGCCTTATCACCCGCCAAAAAACTACCTCCGTGGATCAAGATCACCAACGGAAACGGGCCTTTGCCGTTGGCAGGCAAGTAAAGATCCAACTTCTGAGCAGCCGAGAGGCTGGCGTAGGGCAGATCCGAATAGGTAGGGGGAACCAAAGCCACGTTGCGCACCACACCCGGAAGAATGACGTATCCCATACAACTCGCCAAGCTGCTCATCAGAGCCAAAGCGAATAGTATGCTGAGCAAAGGAACCAGCCGCGTTTTTGCGCGGGGCAAGCCTTGGCGCTGGAGATTTCTATTCATATATTCATCATAAGCCATTCGGAGTGAGATGAGAAGGGAATGAGCGCTTGCCCAACCGTTACGGCTAGGCGAAACCAGCCAAGTTGGCGAAAGCCATGCCCACGATCTCCGCAAGAAAGGTGCGTAAATTTGGCAGGAAAATAATTCCTCACCAAAAAAGGCACGCCAAACACAATGGTAAAGACCAAGAACCGTCTCACACAAAGAGCACAAAGGACACGAAGGAAACCAATGGATTCAAAGGAAGAGTAATGGATAAGACTGTTCAAATTACCTTGATCGTTGAAAATGGTAAATCTCACCACCCTCCTTTTCCCCCAAATCCGGCGCGCTCTTCTTAGCGCTCAGATCGTCCCTCGCGAGAAACCCTCTTTTTTCTCTCTTGGCGTCCTTTGTGATCTTTGTGTGAAACCGCACTTTCCTTACTTCGCGCTCTTCGCGTCCTTCGCGAGAGCCCTCTTTCTCTCTTCTTAGAGCCCTATGTAGGCACTGTGTGAAATGCACTTGCATTCCGTCGTGTGAGCCCGCTCTTCCCAAAAACACGATAGAACAAAAAAATCACGCGCCTTCGCGTTGCCCCAAAAAAGGATCAGCAAAAGCGCGTGAATTATTTCCTAAATAGGGTCGAGTTAAACCCAAACCCTTCTGCCGCTACCCCAGCACGGTGTTCTCACCGTGAGTGCCATTCAGCTGGGAGTGCCTAAAGCATGCCCGCCTCCAACTATAGAAGGTGTCAAAAAATAATACTAAAGAATTGTGTAACCACCATCCACAATAAAATCTGAACCAGTGGCATACAACGAGGCGTCGCTTGCCAAGTAAACATAAATCCCTATCAGGTCTTCCGGGAAACCTAATCGGCTACCTTCTGGCATTTTAGCGGACCAAATTGGTAACAGGTCCTTTAAGGATGCGATCAGTTCGGTTTGGATATACCCAGGGCTAACACTATTTACTCGGATGTGGTATTTTGCCCACTCCATGGCCAGAGCCTTGGTAAGATGAACCACCCCCGCCTTCGCGGCACAATAATTGGCGATGGTTTGCGGTTGATTAATGATATGAGCCGACATAGACGCTGTGCTTATGATGGAACCAGCTCGTTTCTGCTTCACCATAAGTCTGGCGGCTGCTTGGGCGGTAAAAAATACACCATTTAAATTTACGTCAACTACCGAGGTAAAGGTGCTCGGTGATATATCCAATGCTGAATCGGGGGTAAAAATACCCGCGTTGTTTACCGCGAAATCGATGGTTCCGAGTTCTTTTTCATATTGGGAGATCATAGCGGCGACGCTATTCGGATCCGCCACATTGCAGGCAATTGCGACGCACTTCATGCCGGTTTCTTTTGTAATTTCCTTGGCGGTTTCAATGGATTTATCAAGGTTCATATCAACAATGGCTACCTCACCTCCTAATTGGGCAAAGGCGGTTGCCAATGTTTTCCCGATCCCTTGTGCCCCACCGGTAATAAATCCTTTTTTTCCTTCCAAACTAAACAGCTTTTTCACGTCCATTTTAAATTCTCCTTTTGGATGGTCCAACTAATTTGATGAGGTTATTAAAAGTACCGGTGTTCAAGTACTTCGCGAGAAAGATGGAAGAGAGCAAAATAAACCCTTTCATAAATTCGATCCACTCCGTTTTTACACCTACCATACTCATACCAGTAGAGATCATCGATATGAGAATGGCGGCAAGCACGATCCCCATGGTACGAAATCG
>CAIRYE010000094.1 GCA_903882765.1 uncultured Anaerolineae bacterium | reverse complement strand
CAATGATAATACTTGTTCGGTCTATTCAATTAATGGCAGAGTGGTCGATGAAAATGCGAATCCCATTGATGGAGTTGAGGTTAGAACAGGTTCAAGACAGAAGACGGTAACCGGACAGGATGGAAGATATACTTTTTCCGAGTTATCCTTGCCATCCTCCGAGTATCTAGTATTTGCTGAAAAAGTGGGATGGACCTTTGATCCAATACAAGTATCCGTTCCTAGCTCCGCTTTGGTAGCCTTTGTAAACGTACCATCCATTGATTTTATTGGGACAAAAGCCAAATCATTGGTATCTATCGATGGTGAACCTAGTAGTGGGCTGGCGGATGGTGACCTCTTCGTTGGGGTACCGCCAAGCTCGCTTGAGGTCCACTTCACCGACAATGTCCTTAGCGACAATAGCGCTCATTCAGCGACCAACCCTGATAATTGGATGCTCGTACATGCTGGAGCGAATGGCGTTTTCGAGACCAGTGCCAGCTCGGCTTCTGTCTGTGCCAGCAGCAAATCCGCTAGTGGGGATGACGTGTTTTATCCTATTGACGTCATCAAGGCTGGAACTGCCTTGCAAACCGATCAGGTGACAATTCCCGTAGCACAATTTCCAACAGGACTGGCTTATGGCAGTTACCAGCTTTACGCATGCGGCGCGGCTTCCATTTGGGACGCAAACGGGTTGGCGATCAACTTGGGCGAGAACGATTCGATTGGTTTTGTTCTACAACCGTATCCAACTGCCACGCCTACCGTAACGTTAACACCAACAGCTTCTCGCACCCCCACCAACACCGCGGTGATCTCTCAAACACCTTCCAAAATTCCATCCAAAACAAGAACCCCAACTAGAACACCCGCGCCGAGTAAAACGCGTACTCCAACGGCTACTGCCAAGGCAACCCGTACCAGCACGCCTTCGCCTACTTCCATACAGACGGTTACCCCTACGCCGACGATGATCGCTGGTTTAGTGAGTGGGATTCCGAGTTTGACGGTATTGTTCGACGATAACTTTAATGGAAACACGTTAGAAAAGTGGTCGCAACCCGCCAATGCTTGGAAAATTGGGAATGGAAAACTAAAAACAGACACAGCTTGTTTAGGCGATAGCATTGAGATCAGCACTGGAGATGATACTTGGGCTGATTATGTTGTCTACTTCGACTACAAGACCAATAATTACCTCACATCCACTGAACTGCTCCTAAAAGACGCGGCAGGTGATGCACTCACCTTGCGTTTAGAACCCGGAAATGCCTCAAAAGCCACTATAGCATTATATGGAGCTACCCAAGACCCATTCGCCGCATACACCTTTAAATTTGTAACTGGAACGTGGTACACCTTTAAGGTCGTACATATTGGGCAGGAAACACAAGTTTATCGGGTTGTTCCTAAGGTGGATCTGTTTATGTTGGGCATCCTCGATCCTGTGGATCATATCTCATCAGGTGGGATCGGTTTTGGCTCTTTGGCCGGCAAAAATTGCGGAGGGAACGTTTCCATCGATAATGTTAGGGTTTACATACCGTAAGAAAGTGGTGACGCGCGTCCTCTTGAAACAATGCTTCTACCACCCCCCGCGGTCAGCCGCGGGGGGTGATTTTATGATTCCATTCTATTCGCGGCTCTGGATCAAAATAAGTCTGCCTATCGTAAGAACTGATCAATTTCATCGACACTTCGACGGATGGCCTTCCCTTCTTTAAAGCCTTTTTTTTAAATATTGGGTATACTTAAGCAGATAACATAAACAACACCTCAGGAGGCACCTGTGATCAAAGAACTCTTAAAAAACGTAGAAACACATATGCAAAAATCCATCCACTCCCTCCACGAAGACCTGATGTCTATCAGGACCGGACGGGCGAACCCTGCTCTCGTAGAGAAATTACACGTGGACTATTATGGCGAACCCACCCCCATGATGCAGCTGGCCACCATCAGTGTGCCTGAAGCGCGTACTCTCATGATCAAACCATTTGATAAGAACGCCTTGAAGGGCATTGAAAAGGCCATTTTGGCATCTGATCTTGGGCTAAACCCCAATAACGATGGTCAGGTCATCCGGCTAAATTTGCCGCCCCTCAATGAAGAACGCCGTAAGGAATTGGTCAAGCGCGTTCATCACCGTGTGGAAGAAGCCCGGGTTGCATTGCGCAACATTCGGCGCGACTCCATCAAAGAGGTGAAGGATTACGAGAACGAGAAGCTCATTACCGAAGATGACCGCAAACGCGGCGAGGATGAGATCCAGAAGATGACCGATAAGATGATGGCCGAGCTGGATAAGGTGACACATAACAAAGAAGTGGAGATCATGGAAGTTTGATCTTCCAGGACCCTATGAGCGAAAACGGGCAACCCCCCAACAGCGAAAAATATCCCCAACACGTTGCCATCATTATGGATGGCAATGGCCGTTGGGCGAAACGCCGTGGGCTGCCCCGGCTAGCCGGCCACAAAGCCGGAACGGATAACCTGCGCAAGATCATCAAAGCCTGCGTTGAATTTGGCGTAAAGTACCTCACTATCTATGCCTTTTCCACCGAAAATTGGGGCAGACCCAAGGAAGAGGTGGATGGTTTGATGCGCATTCTTGAGGATGTGATCGAGCGGGAACTGAGCGAGCTAAAGGAACAAGGGGTGCAAATTCGCCATTTAGGCTGTTTAGATCAACTGGCTGGCAGTGTTCAGCGCAAAGTTCTGAACGCGGTTGAGCAAACCAAAGAAAACTCCACACTCATTCTCAATGTGGCATTCAACTATGGCGGGCGTGATGAGATCATCCATGCCGTAAAAAAGATGCTTGGCGATCATATCACCGCTGACGCGGTGACGCACGAGTTGATGAGCGAATACCTCTATACTGCCGGCTCACCTGACCCCGATCTGATCATTCGCACCAGCGGGGAGCTGCGCATTAGCAACTTCCTTATTTGGCAGGCGGCGTATAGCGAGTGGTATGTTACCGAAACCTACTGGCCAGATTTTGGCAGAGAAGAATTTAAAAAAGCGCTGGATGAATATGCCCAGCGAGACCGCCGTTTTGGCAAGGTGGAAAGTTCAGAATACACGGGTGTTAATGATTAAACGAACCATCACCTCGCTGGTCATGTTTGCGGTAGGTTTTCCACTTTTACTCATTGGCGGCATTCCCTACTTTCTTTTTATCGGCTTTTTGATCATCTCAGCTAGTAAAGAGTACCTTGAAATGATGAAAGCGGTAGATGTGCTTTCCTCACGGGTCATCGTGCTTTCCTCGGTGCTGTTGGTCATCCTTACCCGCTCCTTTGCCCCGCAATGGGCTGATACTGTCTTTACCCTATCTATCTTAGTGCTAATGGCCTATCATCTTTATCAGTATGAGCTTGGCCGTGAGAAAAGCGCCCTCGATTTTAGCGTGAGTGTGAGCAATGTTGTGTATCTTGGATGGGTGGGGTCTTACCTGATCACCTTGCGTAATTTGCCTAATGGCGGCTGGTGGTTGATGGTGGTGTTGATGTGTGTTTGGCTGAACGATACCGGCGCTTATATGATCGGCTCGGCGTATGGCAAGCACAAAATGAGCCCTCGCCTTAGCCCCAAAAAGAGCTGGGAAGGCTTTTATGCCGGCGTGTTTTCTTCGATGTTGGTTGGCGGGTACTTGGCATTTGCCTTTACGAAGTGGGGCCCGCTGCAGTTAGAGATCTGGCAAGGCGCTTTGCTTGGGTTAGCCATTGGTGTGCTCACCCCATTGGGTGACCTTGGTGTGAGCATGATCAAGCGCATGGCCGGTTTTAAAGATTCAGGCGGGCTCATTCCGGGCCACGGCGGCGCGTTCGACCGCATTGATAGCTGGATCTGGGGCGGCGTACTTGGTTTTATGATCATCAGCGGTTTTTTGCTGTAGGTACAACTTTTGGAAGGTTGAAGCAGCTCAGATGATGAGCTGCTTTTTTTTATTCCTCGATCGTTTGAAGAGCTAAGCTGTGCGCTAACCCTTCGAGCTTCTCATACCACGGCCATGCTGGGGTTAGGTTGGAAGGGCAAGGATCGTGATTGGCGGAACGTCCTTGATGTCATGCAAATCTGCTGTAGCAAAAATCTTGACATGAGTGGGTCATTCTCTTATAATTTGGTTCTCATTCCCGGCTAGCTCAACGGCAGAGCGGGCGGCTGTTAACCGCTAGGTTCGAGGTTCGAATCCTCGGCTGGGAGCCAAAAAAACCCTTCAGATCTTCTGAGGGGTTTTTTATTCCAAATTATTAGCAGCAGCTACCCACTGCCCCTTTGACTGCCAAGGATCCTGTTCCCTACCTATGGTCCACATCCACTTCCACAACGATAAAACCTGTCAAACTTCCCGCTTGTTATGGTATATTTTTCCTAATAGGAAACCACACTGATGCCAGAGCAAACTACCCCTTCACGATCTATTGTAAACAAGCTCGATCTGTTCGCTATCACTTTCGCGTTCCTTTTTCTGCTTAGCGGGTTATTTACGCTTAGCAATTATGGAATGTCGTGGGATGAGGGGTTGGGGAATTTCTTTTTTGGCAACCGTTATGCTCAGTACATCACCACCTTCGACGCGACCTATCTCGACTTTGCTACGGTGCTGCCCGAAGAGCAGCCCGGGATGCTGCAGTTGGAGCAGTACGCACCCTTCCGCGACCGCGCCCACGAGTTTCCGGCGGTGGTGGATATGCTCTCGGCGAGCTTTATGCGGGTGTTCGCTTATGAATTGAATATGGCTGACCCGGTGGATGCGTTTCATTCGTTCACCATTCTGCTGGCGGCAATGTATTTGTTGACGCAGTATTACTATGTAACTGTTTTATTCGACCGCCTTACCGCGCTGGTCTCTGTTTTGCTATTGGGCACGTTTCCGCGCTTTTGGGGGGATATGCACTTCAACCCCAAGGATGTGCCAGAGGCGATCTTTTTTGCGCTGACCATTTTATCGTTCGCGAATTGGGTAAAAAAGCCGAGCTGGGGCAGGGCATTGGTGCCGGGGTTTTTCTTTGGGCTGGCTATTGGGGTAAAGGCGAACGCGTTGTTTATTCCGGTGGTGCTGGCGGCTTGGCTGCTGTTGTGGCTGGTGAGCCCGAGGCAAGGGTTTGCTGATCTGGTGGCATTGGCTAAGAAGTTCAAACACATTTTGGGGCTTGGTGTGGCGGCGGTGCTTACGTATTGGGCATCCTGGCCACTTTTGTATAACAGCCCGGGAATGGCAAAACTATATTTCCTGTATATCTTTAGCCAGGGTGGGCGGCAGGGTAAGGGCGAATGGTCCTTGCAGCCGCTGCGCATGCTGGTTTCGAGCAGCCCTGAGATCTTTTTGGCGGCGCTGGCGCTTGGGTTATTGGCGGCACTTGGGCTAATTCTGTTTCGCAAGCAAGAGCAACGCTTAGCGATCTTGCTTTTGTTATGGCTGGCGATCCCTATCGCGCGCATCTCT
>CAIRYE010000093.1 GCA_903882765.1 uncultured Anaerolineae bacterium | reverse complement strand
TCTCTGTAAATGTGCTGATAGATCGCTTCATGACTTACCAGAAATATACTATTATTCTTCATCCACCCAGATACTTGTTCTGGGCTCAACTCTTGGCGGATCTTTTCCTCTACCAACATCCACACCACTTCAGGTATTTTATGTCGCCCTGGTTGCCTTCGGCTCATTGCTTTCTTATGGGCACGGTTTGGATGATAACTGTACTTGCCCCTGTTCCTTATGATCTCGCGACTGATTGATGATTTGTCTTTTCCTAACATAGTCGCTATATCAATTTGGTTGTGACCTATTTTCAATAACGCGGATATCTGGTATCTTTCTTCGCGGGTAAGCTGTTTGTAGTGCATGAATGCTCCTTTGACTTGGTGGTCTGAAAGAGGTTCATTGTACGGCAGCTTACCTCTTCTTTAACCTTCAAAGTTGCACTTCGTTCTTGAATCTAAGCTTATGTTACTATTGAGACAAAAATTTCCTTGCAGGAGCGGTTGGTAAAATGCTTCAAAAAACTCCATTCTTCAGCAAACAGCCCCCACATTTTTTGGCCAAGTGGGCACTAGTATTATTCCTTCTCGCGCTGGCCATTGGGTCGTTCCTAATTTCATACACCGATCCTTACCTTGGGTATTGTCTTAATACTCCGAAATCGAACCTATGTAAAATTCCAGTAGGTTTGGCGCAGACGCAAAGAGGATTGGGTATCTTCTTTTTGGGATGGGGTTTGTTAGAGCTGCTTCTCCGTCTCGCGGGTGAGTCCTCCATTGAGGCATTATCCTCTTTTGTAAAATGGTTTGTTGGTAAATTGGTAGCCCTCAAATTGAGAGTAAGCCAAACATCCTTGCGGCTTTCTGTTGAGGTGGCCGGATTTACATTGGTAATGATCGCTGCAGTCGCTACTAGAGCCGCGTTTCTAAATGGGCCGATGTGGTTGGATGAAACAGTTACAGTAAACCGATATGTCAATCAAAGTTGGTTCAACTTATTTAATTACACAGAACCAAACAACCATGTTCTTCATACAATTCTTGTAAAAATTTCCACACTCCTGTTTGGCCTCCACACAACCACTATACGATTACCCGCGTTCCTTGCTGGTCTTTGCGCTGTCATCGCGATCTATTTTGTAGTTCGAAAGATGATCTCCCCGTCCGCAGGGTTGTTTGCCCTGATCACCATCGCTTTGTGGCCATACGCGATATTTTTCTCGGTCAATTCGCGGGGTTATTCCTTGATGATGTTGTTAACAATTCTATTGCTTTTCATCGGATGGAAGATAATAGAATCTCCCACCAGGAACAGAGTGATCTTGTTCTCAGTAGTGAGTTCAGCGGGATTGTTTACGATACCATCGATGCTATATGCCATTATAGGTTTGGGCGGTTGGATTTTCCTTTCACTAAGCATAAATAGTAAAAACGTGTTCCTGCCTTTTCGAAAATTTGTATTGCCGGTAGGTTTTTTGACAGCGCTTCAGACCATTCTCCTATACTTACCAGTGATATTACGCTCCAATGGGATCGATGCCATAACGAAAAACAGATACGTCGTTAGGGATTCCGTCTACATTGGTTATCAAAAAATCTTCGCTCATTTAGCTTTTACCTTCAAACAATACATCCAAGAAATACCCTATCCCATCGTTTATGGGTTTGTGTTCTTGTTTTTCTTGGGATGCTTTGAAATCTTGCGACAAAAAAAATACACCTACCTATTGCTCTTTCCGACTATGCTCCTTGCAACTATTAGCGTTACATTTCTTAACCAAAAAATCCCATTTCCGCGCACATGGTTCTATTACTTACCGATCGTCACTTTTTACACAAGCGCTGGTTTTTCCGCGATCAGTAATTGGTTCAAAAAAGGGAAGGTATATATTTCCAGTGTTGTTATCCTGCTTGCTCTGCTCTTTTCAATGCAAATTGTCAACCATCGTTCGGTTGAATTTTTTGCAGAAACAGGTCAATTTACTCAGGGGGAGGTTGTAGCGAAAGTATTACTGCCTGCCTTGCAACCAGGGGACAGGATCTATTATAAAATTGTTTTGCACCGGCTAGCTTTATATTATTTGCAGTTGGATCCCAACTTTATTCAAAAAAATTGGAAAACAGTTGGGCGCTGGTTCTGGCCTGGGAGTGTAGAAAACTCAAGTCTTCAAATCTTGGGGGAAAATGGGTATTCTATCCCTGGATATGGGTATTATATTGTGGAAGAACCTTACTATTCCATCGATGTTCTCACGAAACAACCCGTCAGTCTATTTTTTAATTACGAAGGGGTCTCCATTTATAAGAGTCTGGAGAAAATCCCCTGATAATTCCGGTTCGCTCCTAACCTGTGCGATATTTTCGAAGAAATACCTCTCCATTGTTTCATCATGCAACTACCTATGTGGTTTTTTTGCGTTATAAGAATGTTTTAGAATCGGTTAGTTATATAGGGTTGAGAATGGATAGGAACGAATAGGCGAGGAATTATTCGCAAGAGAAGTTATGTTTTACTACACTTATGATCTTCCGTTCATGGTCAAGCTGAATAATGGCAATCGTTCTACCGATTCTGGTTTCTACGCCCCAATAGGTCACCTCTCTAAAAATGCACCCTAAATAAATTACCTTGCTTCCTTCCGTAATTGGTTGGGTCGGATTTTTGCCATAATACACTCCCTCAAAAACAAACTCATCAGTGAGTATTGTTGTTTCAAAAAGGGGGTCTGTAAAATTTGGAGTTAATGGCGTGAGATAAAAGCGTGGGTGGATCAACACCCCTTCTACTAAGATAGCGTTCTGATGGGTTAAAAAGGTATCTACAACCTCTGGGGGTATTTTTGCGCCATTTTTTAGGGAGATTTTGGTTTGTTCGAGGATAGCATTGGGGCTTAGCGTATTTAGTTGATTGGGGATTATGTTACTCAATGGAAATAGCGCCCCAAAGGCGAGTAATATGAACATCACAACCACAGTAGGTTTGGATTGCGAGGGGGTAATCGCGGTATTGGGTTTTACAGCGTTGATGTTTGGTTCAAGAAGATCTTTCCATCCTTTTCCCAATATCCCAAAAATCCCAACCGAATAATATAGTAAAACAACCCAGAAGACTGGTTCAAGGTATCGTCCACCCGAGGTAACAGCTAAGGCGTTTATGGAGTGATATCCCAAAAAAATTACCATTGGCAATGCACCCGCAATGTGAAACTTTTTTATGCCTAGGTATACTCCTAAGGAGACGAGCGCGATGTTGGCGTAATACAGAAAAAGCTGCATAGGGGAAAGCTGGAAATTCCAAAAGGAATATGTATTATCGCTCTTCCAAATAGGTTGCTTGATAATTTGCTCGATCGGTTGGAAGGGAAGGTCCAAAGGTAATTTTGCAATAGAGAGGAAGATGTTGTTTAAAAATTGTTTGCCCATCTTTTGCGGTTGAGAATCGAATGCTGGCATCGGTTGGTTTGCTGATAATTGGAGGGAGTTCATCGTTTTTTGAGAAAGCAGCAGGTTCCTGCCTCCGGTAGATTCTGTCGATGATAAGTGCGCAGCATCCTTGTTCATCGAAGTGGGTAACCCCGGTGCTTCATTTTGTGGTTGATATCTAAATTCCAGTACGCTTCTGATCTTATCGATGAAGAAGTAATTACCATTAATATCTCGATTGCTAAGGATGCCTGGAGTGAGAATGATAACGACACCTAGCATAAAATTCACCCAACCCATGCTTACGAGCTTTTTTTGGTTGCCGTTGGTAATAACAAGGACTATTATCAAAATAGGAATGAGCCCTAGGGGGTTCAAACGTGTTAGGCTTGCCAAGCCCAAAGCACCGCCTGCCGCCATTGCCAGCCAAGTTTGTTGTGGTCTTTGTAAGTATTTGAATAAGGCAAGGCAGGTAAGTAGAAGAAACAGCGCTGTTAGCATCTCTGTGTTCTCGATCTTAACGTTGATGCCATCTACTATCCCATAGGTGGTTAGGTTGTTTACACCCGCTAAAAGGCTAAGGATAGCGGCGAACACTCCACCTGAGCGGCCAATGAACTGGCTGGTAATTAGGAAGAGCAAGGCTGTCCCCATTCCTACCACGATGATCTGGAATAGGATGTATCGGTCAATTTCCCAGCCAAAAATGAGCTGACCGATCGCCAAAAAGATCATATAAAAGGGTTTTTCGGTGAACCAGTGGTTCAGTACTCCTTGACCAAGGGTGATGTAATGGCTGCCAATGCTATAAACAGAATCTGTAACTTGTGGAAAGCATACGTTGTTGGGAGGGTACGGGCCGGGGCGGTCGTTTACGCAGGTGAAGGGCGTGTTTGCCCAAATAATGATCGTGGAGTACCAAATCACAATGAAGAGGCTAGCAGTTATGTAAGGTGAATATCGATTTCCTGCTTTAGATAATAACGAGGTGACCCCAATCGCTACCAAGAAGGTTATGGTTACTTGAAGGTTGGAGAGTGGCGCGCCAGGTGAAAATTGCTGCCGTTGCGGCCATGTTGGTAAAGGAGCTTTCGCTAAGAAATTAACAACAATCACAGTAAGAAGAATTGGCAAAGCGCAAAAAAGAATTATCTTCCATTTTTCTTTAACCCAAAGATAGATAATGGTCGCGGTTTGCCGGTTCAATTTAAGAAACAAGAAAAAGAAGTACGATTCGAGGAAAACTAAAGTAATGGATAACAGGAGTGGTTTTATACGTTCTAGGATAAAAAACCACTGTGGAAGGAAATCGATCGGTAACCATAACACCAACCATGAAAATCCAAAGCACAATCCGATAACAGTTTTATTACTGCCAGACCCAAAAAAAGATTCGAAAAAGGCATAATTCCGAATACCCCTCAC
>CAIRYE010000092.1 GCA_903882765.1 uncultured Anaerolineae bacterium | reverse complement strand
TTATCCTTTCCGGCGGGCATGGATCCGCTTTGCTTTACTCCCTTCTGCATCTTAGCGGGTACGACCTTTCGATAGAAGACCTAAAGAATTTTCGACAATGGGGCTCGAAAACCCCCGGACATCCTGAATCGGGCCATACAACAGGTGTGGAGACCACCACCGGGCCGCTTGGGCAAGGATTTGCCAATGGCGTTGGCATGGCCATCGCGGAGGAGCATTTAGCGGCTGAGTTCAACGAACCTGGATTCCCGATCGTCAACCATTTCACCTTCGCTATTGTCACCGATGGCGACTTGATGGAAGGGATCGCCTCCGAAGCGGCATCGTTAGCTGGCCACCTAAAACTTGGCAAAATGATCTACTTGTACGATGATAACCACGTCTCTATTGAAGGGGATACGAAAGTTTCCTTTACCGAGGATCGGATGGCACGGTTCGACGCTTATGGCTGGCATACCCAGATCGTAACGGATGGGAATGACATTGCCGCCATCGATAAGGCGATGCAGGCCGCAAAGGCGGATGCCCGTCCTTCGATCATCGCGGTCAAGACCATCATCGGTTTTGGCATGCCCAACAAAGCTGGTACCTCGAAAGCTCACGGGGAACCGCCAGGTGTTGAAGAATTGAGCAGCGCCAAGATCGCCTTGGGCTGGCCGGTCGAGCCATCTTTTTATGTTCCCGATGAAGTTGCAAACAGTTTTTCACAAGCCTTGGAAAAATTGGAAGAGCAGAATTTTGCTTGGGTTCGTTTGTTCGATGAATACAAAAAACAATTCCCGGTTAAAGCGGCTGAATTTGAACGACGTTTTAACAACGAGCTGCCGAAGGGTTGGGCTGACGCCTTGCCGGTGTACCCGGCGGACCCGAAAGGCGTGCAAACCCGAGCGGCTTCTGGAAAAATACTGAACCATTTTGCCGCAGCGCTGCCGGAATTATGGGGCGGTTCGGCTGATCTCGCTCCATCCAACAACACCAATATGGCGGGGTTGGGTGATTTTCAGGCGGATAACTATGCCGGACGCAACGCTCATTTTGGCGTTCGTGAACACGCGATGGGCGCTATCGTCAATGGTATACAGAATCACGGTGGTATGCGGGCGTTTGGCGCAACCTTCTTGGTTTTCGCTGATTACCTACGGCCCGCTATTCGAATTTCCGCGCTTTCCAACCTACCATCTATTTGGGTGTTCACCCACGATAGTATTGGCGTGGGGGAGGACGGCCCTACCCACCAACCGGTAGAGCACTTTGCTTCGCTGCGCTCGATCCCGAACTTGGTTACCATTCGCCCTTGTGACGCTAACGAAACTACTTACGCTTGGAAAGTTGCCTTAGAGCGGAACAACGCCCCCACCGCGATGATCTTTACCCGCCAAAATTTGCCCACGCTCGATCGGGCTATTGTGGCGGATGCCTCGATGGTGGAAAAGGGCGCTTATGTTCTTGCTGATATTGGCGATGACAGCCCTGAGCTGATCTTGATGGCTTCTGGCTCTGAGGTAGCTTTGATCTATGATGCTGGCTTTAGGCTTGCCGCTGAGGGCATTAATGTTCGATTGGTGTCGGTTCCCAGTTGGGAGCTGTTCAAGGCGCAGGATGAGGCGTATCGAACTCAGGTTTTCCTGCCCGACGTAAAAGCTCGGGTGGCGGTTGAGGCTGGCATTACGATGGGCTGGGATCAATTCGTGGGGGATGGCGGCGCGGTGATCGGAATCGATCATTATGGCGCGTCGGCGCCGGCAAACATTTTGTTCCAGGAATTTGGTTTTACCGTGGAGAACGTGATCGAGACCGCGAAAAAGGTCTTATCAAAATGAAGGTCGCCATCGGTACGGATCATGGCGGTTTTGCCCTAAAAGAAACGGTCATCAGCCAGGTTTTGGCGGATGGTCATGAAGTGATCGACTTGGGAACGAACAGCGCGGAGGCGGTAGATTACCCCGATTTCGCGAAAAAAGTAGGGGAATGCGTTGTGTCGGGCCAGGCGGAGCGAGGCATCTTGCTTTGCGGCAGCGGCATTGGTGTGAACATCGCCGCCAATAAGATCCGTGGAATCTATGCCAGCGTGTGCCATGATAGCTATATGGCGCATCAGGGTGTGGAGCACGATAATATGAACGTGCTTTGCCTTGGCTCGCGCGTGATCGGACCAGAGCCGGCTCGCGAGATCGTTTCCTCGTTTTTGCGTGCTAGGTTTGTTGGAAATGACGCCGGTCAAGAGCGACATTTTAAGCGGGTGAGCAAAGTACGCGAGATCGAAAAAAACTCCTTGGAGAAGGAATAATTACATGGAAAAATCCACCAAACAGGTAACGGCATTGGGCCAATCCCTGTGGTACGACAATATACAACGAAAATTATTGGTCAAGAACAACGATGGTTCACCGACCGGTCTGGAAAAAATGGTGCTGGACGGAGACATTCGAGGTGTTACCTCCAACCCGTCCATTTTTCACAATGCCATATCCAAATCCAGCGATTACGACTCGGCGTTGATACCGATGGCTTTGGCTGGACTTAGCGCTGAGCAGATCTTTTGGGCGTTGGCGATCGATGATATTCAGCAGGCTTGCGATCAGCTGTTGCCGCTTTATACCTCCTCCGAAACGGGAGATGGGTATGTGAGTTTAGAAGTGAGCCCTAACCTAGCTAACGATTCCGATGGAACCGCAAAGCAAGCGTTAGAACTGTGGGAAAAAGTAAACCGCCCTAATTTGATGATCAAGATACCCGCTACCAAAGCGGGACTCCCGGCCATCCGAACCTCGATCGCTGCCGGCATCAATGTGAATGTTACGCTGATCTTCTCGATCGAACGGTACAAAGACGTGATGGAAGCCTATATCTCGGGCTTGGAAGATCGAATTCTTGCCGACGGAGACATTGAAAAAGTTCATTCCGTAGCATCTTTTTTTGTATCGCGGGTTGATTCTAAGATCGACCCATTGCTTGGAGCTCATCCTGAATTAGCCGGCAAGGCTGCCATCGCTAATGCCAAATTGGCGTACGAAGCCTTTCGTGAAGTGTTTGGCTCACCGCGTTTTGGCAAATTGCAGCTGGTAAAAGCCAATTTCCAGCGCCCTTTGTGGGCATCTACTGGTACCAAGAACCCAAATTACCCAGATACGCTTTACATCGATGAATTGATCGGGCCAGCTACTGTCACCACCGTACCGCCGGTGACGCTGGAGGCCTTCAAGGACCACGGTAAGGCCGCGCTCACCCTGATGAATGGGGTGGAGGATTGCCGACAGCTTTTCGGCGACTTGGAAAAAGTTGGAATATCTATCTCGAAGGTGACCGATGAGCTGGAAGAAGAAGGAGTAAAAGCCTTTATCGACGCGTTTGCCGCTTTGCTGGCTTCGATCGAAGAACGAAAAAACAAAGTGGTACTCGAGTTTGGAACTTCCGCAGGCGCGGTAGGCAAGAAGATCAACGAGATGTATAAGGCACAGTTGATTGAGCGCATTTGGGCACACGATCCAAGTGTGTGGACGGCTGATCCTGAAGGACAAGCGGAGATCAAGATCCGCTTAGATTGGCTGGACCTTCCGGAAACCTCAAAAACCCATCTTGACGATATTAACTCCTTTACAAACCACGTACGCAAAGCCGGATTCAGCCACTTTTTGTTGTTTGGCATGGGCGGATCTTCGTTAGCACCGGAAGTATTGAGCCTTTGCTTTAAGCTTGACCCCGCCATCAAATTCGCGATCCTCGATTCTACCGACCCCGGGCAGGTGCTTGAAACCGAAGCGCAATTCCCGCTTGAAAAGACCATGTTCATTGTGGCAAGTAAATCTGGCGGTACAGCTGAGATCAACGCCATGTTCAACTACTTTTGGAAGAAGGCCAATGATCAGCTAGGCGCGAAGGCATCCAGCCACTTTATCGCGGTGACCGACCCCGGTACCGCTTTAGAAGCGATGGCGAAGGAAAAAGGGTTCGCGAAAGTATTCGTATCCAACCCCAATGTTGGGGGAAGATATTCTGTGCTTACCCCGTTTGGGCTGGTTCCCGCCGCCTTGATGGGTTTGGATATCACTCGCATTCTGAGGGCTGCTAGTTTGCTCGCTGAGCAGTGCAAGCCAAATGTGCCAGCTACACAAAACCCGGGCTTTTCGCTGGGGGTGGTGCTTGGTGAGGCTGCGTTGCAAGGAATTGATAAGCTAACCATCTTGGCAGACGCGCCGTATGGCTCTTTTGGCAGCTGGATGGAACAATTGGTGGGCGAATCGACCGGGAAGCAAGGCAAAGGCGTGATCCCGGTGGATCTGGAGCCATTCGATGAGAATGCCTCTTTCACCCGTGACCGCATCTATGTTTATCTTCGCAACGATGGCGCTTCGGACGCGCTGGTTGCCGACCTGAAATCCAAAAATATTCCGGTTCTGGTGTACGACATCAGTGATCCTTACCAATTGGCCGGGGAGTTCTATCGCTGGGAGTTTGCTACCGCGGTTGCCAGCAGCGTTTTGGGCGTAAACGCCTTTGATCAACCTGATGTGCAGGACGCTAAGAACAGAACCAATAACAAGATCAAAGAATACAACGAGCAGGGTAAGTTGGTTGAGGGCACACCGCTGGTGTTCCCGAATGGGATCAGC
>CAIRYE010000091.1 GCA_903882765.1 uncultured Anaerolineae bacterium | reverse complement strand
CGCGTAACCGATCAAGATGTTGATCGAGCCTTAGATGCCGCCCGCAACGTGGCGGTCCCCAACAGCCGCGAGGTCATCCACGTCATCCAACGTGGCTTTAGCCTGGATGGCCAAGATGGCATTCAGCAGCCGGTAGGCATGCACGGCAACCGCCTCGAGGTGGAAGCCCACGTCATCACCGCCGCTGCCGCCACCGCCAAAAACCTGCGCACCGCCATTGGCGCCGCCGGCGTAGAAGTGGCGCAATTTGTGCTAAACCCGCTCGCCTCCGCCGAGGTCGTCCTCAGCGATTCCGAGCGTAATATGGGCGCCGTCGTCTGTGATATCGGCGCTGGCACCACCGATCTCGCCATCTACATCAACGGCGATGTCTGGCATACCATGGTTCTTCCCCTTGGCGGCAACAACATCACCCAAGATATCGCCACCGGTCTGCGCCTGCCCTTCAACCTAGCCGAAGACGCCAAAAAACAATTCGGTTACGCCGTAGAATCAGAAATTGGCTACGACGAAGCCTTCACGGTCCAAGCCTTCGGCTCTGATAAGCCCGAAAAAATGAACCGCCGCGACCTGGCGATGATCATTGAGGCGCGCGTGGAAGAGATCTTCGATATGGCGCTGCTCGAGATCAAACGCTCCGGCTACGACGGCCTCTTGCCCGCCGGAATGATCCTCACTGGCGGAACCAGCCTGCTGCCCGGCATCAAGCCGCAAGCCCAAAAGGTGCTGCGTATGCCCATCCGCCTTGCCCAACCCGATGATCTAGCCGGCGATATGAGCCGCTTGCGCTCCCCCGCCTTCGCCACATCCATTGGCCTCATCAACTGGGCGGCGGCGCTGCAAGGTCTCTCCTTCCCATCCGCCGAGACGGTTTCAAAGACAACTCGTCAAAAACCCAGCGAATCCGCATCCGGCGACCAACTGAGAACCTTCAAAGAATTTCTCAAAAGGTTGATGCCGTAAAAATGTTAAGACTAATGGGTATTGTACTTTCGTCAACTGTAAATTATGATTAATCAATTGTTAAGATACACACTCCAGGAGGAGCTATGAATATAAAAGACGCTGAAACATTTGCACGCATAAAGGTTGTTGGCGTGGGCGGTGGTGGTTGTAATGCCGTCAACCGAATGATCGCTGAAGGAATTCAGGGAGTCGAATTTGTCGCTATCAACACCGATGCTCAAGCACTCCTGCTTTCAAAAGCACCCGTAAAAGTTCGCATTGGCGATAAACTCACCCGCGGCCTTGGCGCCGGCGGCAACCCCGAGATCGGCCGAAAAAGCGCTGAAGAAACCGCCGAAGAACTCTACGCCGTACTCAAAGGCGCCGATATGGTTTTCGTCACCGCCGGCTTGGGTGGTGGAACCGGAACCGGAGCCGCCCCTATCGTCGCGCAGATCGCCAAAGAATGCGGCGCGCTCACCATTGGTGTCGTCACCAAGCCCTTCACCTTCGAAGGCGGCCATCGTATGAACTCCGCCGAGAACGGCTACGAGAGCCTCAAGGAACACGCCGATACTCTCATCGTCATCCCCAACGACCGCCTCTTGCAGATCGTTGATAAAAAAGCATCCCTCTCCGATTCCTTCAAACTTGCCGATGACGTCCTCCGTCAAGGTATCCAAGGTATCTCAGAGCTCATCACCGTCCCCGGTCTCATCAACCTCGATTTCGCCGATGTCAAAGCCATTATGTCCGAAGGCGGCGCCGCCCTTATGGCGGTTGGCAAAGCCGAAGGCGACGACCGAGCCCGCCTCGCGGCGGAAGCGGCCATCACCAGCCAATTGTTGGATATCTCCATCGATGGCGCCCGCGGTGTCCTCTTCAACATCACCGGCGGCCCCAACCTCTCCCTGTACGAGGTCAACCAAGCCGCTGCCATCATCCGCGAAACCGCTCACCCCGATGTCCAGATCATCTTCGGTGCCGTCATCGACCCCAACATGGGCGATCAGATCCGCATCACAGTCATCGCTACCGGCTTCGAACGAGCCACCACCCCCCGCCGCTTTGGCGACCAACGCGGCCTCGCCGCCGGTTCCAAGAGCACCATCGGCCAAAGTGGATACCGCCCCGGCAGTGTCGTTACCTCTACCGATACGATCATTCCCGGCCGCGAAGACCGAACCGTCGATTCCAACAACCATCAGCCCGAGCTGCCCAGCGTTACCCCAACAACGGTAACCCCAGCCACGGTGCAATCGCAATCCGGCAACACCATCAATCCACCCAGCATCAAAACCAACAGCTCAGAAGACCTAGAGATCCCCGCCTTCTTACGCAAACGGCACTAAAATCCAACAACAAAAAAGAGGGAGTGGCAATCGCCGCTCCCTCTTCATTTAAAAAACCGTAACCAACATTTCTTATTCCGTGATCGCCGCCCGCTCCAACGGTGTTGGAATCGCGGACGATGCCCGAAACAACCCCACATCGATCCGTCCCAGCATCAAAATAGCGGCCAACAGCATCAGCGATTCAATGCCAAACACCACCACATACCCGGTCAGCGGTACGCCGCTAAGGTTGGTGGCAACATCGCGCACCACCCCACCCAAGATCGAGCCAACCAACCGCGAAAGCGAGTTCGATAACCCCCACGCCCCCACGAACAATCCAACCTGCCCGGGCAAAGTCAGGTCAAACATCAACGCCAAATTCGCCACGGTCGAAAGCCCCGTACCAGCGCCTAGCAGCAACACGCCGCCATAAAAGCCAGCCGAAGACCGCAACCCGCCGCTGATCAAGATCAGCAAAAATCCACCCAACGCCCCTAGGTTGCCAATTTGGGCAACTGTCTT
>CAIRYE010000090.1 GCA_903882765.1 uncultured Anaerolineae bacterium | reverse complement strand
GGTACGCCTTTGGCGCGGGCGGCTACGATGTACTCTTTGCCGAGTACATCCAACATACTGGCGCGCACCATGCGGGCTACCACGGCTGCCTCGGGCAAGCCCAAGGTAAGCGCCGGCAGCAGCAGCGATCGAAAACTGGAGCCGGTAGAAATACTGGGCAGCCAACCCAGGTTCACCGAGAACAACATGATCAACAGCAAGCCCAGCCAAAAGGTTGGCACCGAAAGCCCGCTGACGGAAATGCCCATCGCCAGCGTATCTAACCAGCTGCCGTGGTTGAGGGCAGCCGCCAGCCCTAGCACAAAGCCAACCACCAGCGCCAACATGAGCGCGGCGAAGGCCAGCGTGATGGTGCTGGGAAGTTGTTCGGTGATGGCTTCAGATACCGGAACATAATTGCGGATCGATTCACCCAGATCCCCGTGCAAGGCTTTGTTGAGGTAACGCCAATATTGCACGGGGATAGGGTCGTTCAAGCCCAACTGCTCGCGCAGTTGGGCTACGGTTTCAGCTTTTACTTTTTGGCGGCCCAGGATCGCCGATACGGCGTCGCCCGGAACCAGGTGGATGATCGAAAAGACCAGCACCGAGATGCCAAAAAGCACAAGGACAGAAGTAAAAAGCCTACGGATCAGATAATTGATCATTTTACGGTTGGACGAGTTCGCCCAGCCTTATTTGGCCAACGAGATATCGTAGATCCAGGGGTACCCTTCTACATCGAACGAGAAGTTTTGAACAGCGGGAGCGTTGAGGAACACGGTATTGACGGTGAAGAGGGGCAATACCAAGGCGTTCTCCATGATGATGTTCTGAGCGGTGATGTAATCTTGCTTGCGGACGGCTTCATCGGTTTGGGTGTTGGAATCGGTGAGAACAGCGTCGAGAGCGTCATCCTTGAAGCGGGTATAAGCGGCGCCGCCATCAATGTTGGAAGAATGGAACAAAATGTTCAATGGGGAGGGATCGGCGCGGGTCCAGTACATATACAGGTAGCTGTAATTTCCAGCGGTACCTTCGGCGGCGATACCAGCGTCATCCATGGCGCGCATGTTCACTTCAAAACCAGCGGCCTGTAAATAACCGGCCAGCAATTCGTTGAAGGCTTCTTCCCAAATGGGCGAAGTGATGTAATCGATGGTGAGGTTCACGCCATCTTTTTCGCGAATGCCATCAGCATTAGCGTCCACCCAGCCTGAAGCGTCCAGCAGCTTGCCAGATTCTTCAAGGTTGAAGCGGTATAAGCTGGCGGCTTCTTCGCTGAAACCCCAGGTGGTGGGGGAAACAACGCTGTAAGAGGGCAGGCCAAGTTCTTGGAAGGCGGTTTGGGCAAGCTCATCTTGGTTGATGGCAAGGATCATCGCCTTACGAACGTTGAGATCGTTGGTCGGTTCTTTTTCGGTGTTGATCATCATAATGGCGGGGATGCCGGGTTGGGCAAAGGTCTGCAAAACGCCTTCACCAGATTTGGATAGCTCGATGGCATCCAAAGCGGGGGGCTCGCTGGCGACTTGAAGCTCACCGGTTTGGAAAGCGGTTAAGCGGGTGGCGGCTTCGGGCAGAATACGGAAGACAACCTGATCGAGGTAGGCAGGGCCTTGGTGAGCGGCAAAAGCGGGACCCCAGGTGTAATCGGGGTTCTTCTCAAGCACGATCTGGCTTTGGGCATCCCACTGAACCAGCTTGAAGGGGCCGGTACCAACAGGGTTGCGGCCGTAATCGGTGCCGTATTTTTCGAGGGCGGCAGCGGAGGAAATGCTGAGCCACTGGCGGGCAGCGTCACGAAGGAAGGTGGGGTAAGAAGCGGCAAATTTGACCGTTACATCGTAATCGCCATTGACGACGGTTTCGGTGTACATGTGGTCCTCGAGCAGGGTCTTGCCACCCGATTCTAAAACAGCTTCGCTGCCGATATGATCGAAGGATGCGCGAACATCTTCAGCCTTAAAGGCGCTGCCATCGTGGAACTTGACATCTTCGCGTAGTTTAAAGTTGAACTCGGTATAATCGGCGTTGGGGGTCCAAGAGAGGGCCAAGGCGGGGTACAGCTCGCCATCGGGGCCGGTTGAGAGCAGGGAATCGAACATGTTGAGCAGGATCAATTGTTCCTGAACATAAACGGCATCGCCTGGGTCGAGG
Organism: uncultured Anaerolineae bacterium; assembly: GCA_903882765.1. Taxonomy (GTDB): domain Bacteria; phylum Chloroflexota; class Anaerolineae; order Anaerolineales; family Villigracilaceae; genus UBA5195. Next base: position 3,104 of record CAIRYE010000090.1, on the reverse strand, counting down.
GTTTCGGGTTCGGAACCAAGACCGATGTTGAGCACGCCACCGTTGAGATCAACGGCAGGGGCTTCGGCGGCGGGGGCTTCAGCAGCGGGTGCCTCAGCGGCGGGAACCTCGGCGGCAGGCGCCTCGGTGGCAGGGGCGGCTTGCGCGCAGGCGCTAAGCACCATGGACAGCAAAACCAAAAGGGCTAACATCTTGAAATTAAAAACTTTTTTGAACATTTATCTCTCCTTTGAAATAAATTAGACGCCGGAAGGACGTACAAATAGCGACCGAACTAGGGGGCAAACCCTATCGGCTTCCGCTTCAATTGTACATTATATATTGGGGTAGGCAGCACGAAAAATCCCCCACTTTCACAACCCTCCTTCCTTTAAAGGAAGCATTACAACCGAGGCACGACAGATGCGGAAAAGCTGTGCGCCGGCAACACCAATGTGGTAAGGGAGAAGCTCAAAAGCCCGCACGTCAGCGCCGTGCGGCACCGCGGGACTTGCGCCTCGGGGATGTCGATAAGCTAGGTGGCCGACCTCCTAAGGGCGTGGTATGGCTGGGAGTCGATAAGTCCCGCGGTGAAGGGCGAAGATCAAAAAGCCCGCACGTCAGCGTGAGGTGCAGCTACGCGGGGCTTGCGCCTCGGGGAAACCAAAACCCCAACGACCATCCCCAATGCAAAGCCATGCGGTATGGCAGGGCGCAGACCAGCCCAGCCGCGGTGGTACAACCCATCCAACAGGATACACTTTCGAAAGCTGACTTAATTCTCAGACCGAAAAATCAAAACATCAATCCGAATTTCGCTTATCGCCTAAACTGAGGGATAAATTCAGCCTCGATCAAACCAACCTCGTTCATAATAGGCGCAAAAACATCCCGTAACGACACGATAGCAGGGTACCGATCCAACGTCATGACGGTTATTCGATATTACCTAAACAAAAAACCGCTGCCTATGGTCAAACACAGGCAGCGGTTCGATCGAACGGTAAGGTCTTACATCCCGCGGCTGCGGCGATTGCGGAGGACGTTGAAGCCTACCAACATCTTGCGCTCTTCGTCCCACAGGCGGTATTGCAGCGATTTTAGGCTGCGCCAAAAGGTAAGCGGCTTCACTTCCTGGAAGATCTGGTTCTCGCGGTAAGCCTGCTGCAGCTTGTAGTTAGGGATGCGCGGGCTGAGGTGATGGATGTGGTGATAACCGATGTTACCGGTGAACCAGTTGAGGATAGCCGGCAGTTTATAAAAAGAGCTTCCGGTTACGCCAGCTTTAAAGAACTCCCACTTGTCGTGGCGTTCCCAATAGGTGCCTTCAAAGTTGTGCTGAATGTAGAACATCCAAACGCCGGCCGAGGTGGCGAACAGCAGAACGGGCAGCTCTACCAGCAGGAAGGTCTTCCAGCCAACGGTCATGCCTAGGATGATGACGATGCCAGCCAGCACAACGTTGGTCCACCACACATTGCTGATCTCTTTTTTGCCGCTGTTCGAGGTTGGGAAGCGCTGCAAAAGCACAAAATCGATCAGCGAGCCAACCGTGAACAAGATCAGTGGGTTGCGCAGAATGCGGTAGCCGAATTTCTTGTACCAGGGCAGCACCATGTATTCGGCAACCGTCATGGTCATCACATCACCGGTGCCGCGGCGGTCGAGATCGCCGGCGGTGGCGTGGTGAATGGAGTGGTCGCGCTTCCATTGGTAGAAGGGGGTGACCACCAGCAAGCCGAGGAAGAGGCCGACCAACTCGTTGGCGCGGTTATCTTTGAAAAAGCTGCCGTGGCAGCAATCGTGGAAGATGATGAATAGCCGCACTAAAAAGCCGGCGGTAGGCACAGCCAGTAAAAGTGTGAGCCAGTAGCCAACCTGCAGGCTATAGGCCATTAGGATCCAAAGGGCGATAAATGGAACCAACGAGTTGATGATCTGCCAGGTGCTGCGCAGGGCATCGGGTTGGTTATAACGCGCGACAATATCCTGCCAACGCGCGGGGTTTTTGATCTGATTTTCTGTCATAATTTCTCCAATCATGGTCTCAATTTCATTATACATCCAAGTTAGCGCCAAATAAAATGGAACCGGAAAACGATCTTGGTATTCAATTGCGCATAGATAATCTTCGGTTAAGGTAACAAGGAACCCAAGAAAAAACCAAATGCTTCGGCTTAGTTGGAATAAAAAGAGCCTTGCTGTAGTTCTTTAGCAAGGCTCTTGTAAAAATGGACGTTTCGATCAATCAACCAGCAGCCACTTGGCGTAGCGGGCGTGTAGCTGGCCAATGGCGCGTGCCAGGTGCATGGTAAGCGTGAGCAAGGCTAAGCCAAGGATCGGCAGGATGATGAGGGCGTATTTTAGGGTGAGCGCTGAGATGGCGTTTGGGCCAATTTCAAACGAGATGCCTTGCATAAAAAGGTATGCTATCGGCGTGGCGAGGAAGGAAAGTGATAAGGAGAACAGGGTCACATTGATCACGAAGTAGAGGGTGCCGAGCGGAAGTTGGAACACCATATACAGCATCGAGATCCAGGTGTGGCGGTCTGACAGCAAGGCTTTTAGGCGGTCGAGCCAGCCGAGGCCGGCTTGGGCAAAGGCGGGGCGGCGCGGCATGCGCACACCCAGCAGGGCTTCTACTAATCGGCCTTCTAAAAGCGCTAGCCCTTGCACCGAAAGCAGGAACAGGATGGCTAGTGGTAGGCCAATGATGAGGATGAGCATGGAGACAGAGAGCGATACCCCAGTGACGACCCAGGTGAAGTAAACGATGCCGGTGACGAAGGCGATCGTCATGTAAAGCAGCGATCCCCAGGTGCGCGGGTCGATGTAGACATTGAAGATCTTGCCGAGCAGGGAGGTGTTGCCGGATGCGGGTTTGAGGGCAACCGTGGTGCGGCGCTCGATCTCGTTGTAGGCGGCGGCGGTTTCTTCCGGCGTTCCGTAGTCTTCGATCAGTTTTTGCATCGCGGTCTCCTCGGTGAGGGTGGGGTTGCTTGCCAGGGTTTCTGCAAGGGCTTGGGTAAAATGCTCGCGCGCGTCGGCTTGGGCATCCTGTATTAGGGCTGGGTCGGCCTTCTTCATGGCGGCTTTTAGGGAAGCTAGGTATAAATCGATCGATG
>CAIRYE010000089.1 GCA_903882765.1 uncultured Anaerolineae bacterium | reverse complement strand
CGATGGCAAGGTTGGTGGCGCGGCCGATTCCTGTTTCAAGGCTGCCGCCGCACCAAACCGGCATGCCGATCTTGTGGCACGTTTGCTCGATCTCAATGCCTTGCGATAAGCCGCCAACGCGGCCAGGTTTGATGTTGATGATACGGCAGGCTTCCATTTCAATGGCGTAACGGGCATGGCGTGGAGAAATGACGGATTCATCCAAGCAGACCGCGGTCTTGATCTGTTTTTGAAGCAAGCGATGATCCCAAATATCATCCTCAAAAAGCGGTTGTTCGATCAAAAGGAGGTTCATATCATCTAAAGGTAGCAGAATGTTTGCGTCATCCAAGGTGTAGGCGGAGTTGGCGTCCACCTGTAGTTTGATATTCGGGTACGCCTTGCGAACCGCAGTTGCCTCGCTGATATCGCGGCCGGGTTTGATCTTGATTTTGATGCGCTTGTAGCCATTGGCGATGAATTCATCCACGCGTTTTACCAGTTCTGCAGTAGTATCCTGCAACCCTACAGATACCCCTACTTCTACTCGGTCACGTATTCCACCAAACAGCTCTTTTAAAGATTTGTTTTCCTTCTTACCTAACAGATCCCACAAAGCCATTTCTACTCCGGCTTTGGCAAAATGGTGCCCTCGAATAGGTGCGATCCGTCTTTGATAATCAGCCGCATCCTGGATATCTTTGCCAATGATCAATGGAAGAAGAAAATCCTTGAGGATGTGCATCACGGTGCCTGTGGTTTCGTAGGAATACCCAGGATCACCATCCGCTACGCATTCCCCCCAACCAACCGATCCTTCTGATTCGATTCGAACCAGTACGCATTCACGGTCGTAGATACGGCCGAAGGACGTTTCAAAGTGTGCCACAAGCGGCATTTTTAGGGGGTAGAGCGATACTTTTTCGATTTTCATGGGGAATCCTCTTCATTTCGATTAGTTGGGCTAAAGATACTGTATTTTCTTATTTTATCCTGCGTTGGTCGCCATTACGAATTGTAATTCCTTTGGAATCCAAATACTCCAATAATGCCAAGGCATATTTTCGGCTTGTTCCAAAAAGATCCCTAACTTCGCCGGCGGTAAATTCTTTTTCTTTCATTGCCTTATTTATTTCGCTGATCATTATTTGCACAGTTTCTGAGCGATAAACCACATCGCTAGACAGTTGGGTCAATTCGCCGCTTTCAACCAAGGCATTGAACACCTCGTCTCCAAGCGCCGCTTTCACATCTTTCACGGATGGCGTCGTGTAAGGATCCAAATTCATGGTTGCGAGCAGTTGATAGATCTTTGTTTGCTCTGAACTCGAAAAAACGACCTTATGGGCAGGATGAGTGATCCAGGAGCCATTATCGATCAGATCACTTTTTTCTAGGATGAGATTGAGGCTTTTGGTGGTCATCTTCATCCTGCTCTTAAGTTCTTCTTTTGGTATACCCTTGCGAAGTGGAAAGCTAGAATGGTATTCGGAAACGAATATTTCGATGGTCCGTTTCAACTCAACCAATTGAGGGGAGTTGATCAGGAAAGGATCCGCCGAACTGGGATCATCCAAGAGGATGATTGTGGAGGATGCAATGCATTCCTTCAGCGCGATTCGCGCTATCTCTTCACTCAAGCCTGAAAGCTTGATCAATTCTTTGCTGGAAAGGACGCCTTTTGATAGTGAAGCGACAAAAAGGATCTCTGTTGGATCACCTTTGAGGACAGAATTGAGTTTTTCGATCGTGTCAAGATCAAATCGCTTGTGCCGTTTGCTTGGGCGAGGGTCGATCACCAACCCCCCGCCGATCGTTTCAGAGGGGGAAGGACGACGGATGATCAGTTTATCTCCGCGAACAGCAATAATGGGCTCTTTTAGTTCAATTTGCGCCAGCCCTTGCTCGCCAGCCGATAGCGATTCTTGGTCAAGGGTTCGGCAAATTCCAATGGATTCTGAT
>CAIRYE010000088.1 GCA_903882765.1 uncultured Anaerolineae bacterium | reverse complement strand
CCAATAGGCTGCCCAAACGCTTTGCGATCTTGGGCATATTGGCGGGCAGCATGGTAGGCTGCCTGAGCTATTCCGAGCGCTTGGGCAGCGATGCCAATGCGGCCAGTATCCAAAACGGTCATCGCGATCTTAAACCCATCGCCCTCGGCACCTATGCGATTTGCTGCAGACACGGCAAAATCCTCGAACACCAGCTCGCAGGTTGAGCTGGCTCGAATGCCCATCTTCTCTTCCTTCTTTCCGCGGGAAAACCCAGGCGAGGATGAATGGGTATCGACCAAAAAAGCGCTGATACCCTTCTGTTTTTTGTCCGGATCGGTCATCATAAATACAAGTACATAATCCGCTACCGGACCATTGGTTACCCATGATTTTCGGCCAGTCAATTGGTAGGTCTCCCCATCTAATTTTGCGCGGCTCGTCATAGTTGAAGCATCCGAACCGCTCATTGGCTCGGTTAAGGCATAGGCGCCTATGGCCTTACCCGAGGCAACTGGGGTAAGATATTTTCGTTTTTGTTCTTCTGTCCCAAACCGATCGAGACAATAACAGTAGAGCGAATTGTTCACCGACATAATAACGCCATGGCTAGCGTCAGCCTTCGAAATCTCCTCCACCGCAAGCACGTAACTGAGAGTATCTAACCCAGCTCCGCCATACTCTTCCGCGATTTCCATTCCCATGAACCCCAATTGCCCCATTTTCCGGATATTCTCAGTCGGAAATTCTTCGTTTTTATCAAATTGGGCGGCTTTGGGAGAGATCTCTTTTTCAGCAAAATTCTTTGCCTCCTGCCGGATCATGGCGTGTACATCTGTCATCGGTTGAAAAGCATAGTCCATCTATTCCTCCATTGGCGATTAAGGGTCGGTTTTTTGTACACTATAATCTTATAATAGAATAGAATTATCCAAACATAACGTTTGCTAATAACGCACGAACGAGGTCAATATTTATGAACGAAGAGATCGATGAGAAATTGTTCCAGCATTTGGTGGAATTAGCCGCGTTGGAATTGACCGATGAAGAAGCTCAGTACCTTCGGAAACAGCTGAACCAACAACTTCAAGTAGTCCATGAAATGGATAGCATACCGATCGGCCAAGATGTACCCACTAGCGCTCATGGCATTGAGTACACTTCAGCAAACTCAGCCCCCATTCGGGCGGATGTTATAGAGCCTAGTAAGAAAAAGCTTGATCTGGCATCCATTGCCCCACAATTCAATGATGATTTCATTATCGTACCTGAAATCCCACACACGAAAATTTAGGGAGCCAAAGCATGTCCCTCGTAGAAACCTCAGCATTCGAGCTCGCGCAAAAAGTAAAGAATAAGGAAGTATCCGCCGTAGAAGTTTTAGACGCGCACATCGACCAGATCGAAAAAGTGGATGGCGTTAGCGGCCGGTTGGATGGCGATAACGCCACCGAAACTGGTAAAGTTCATTCCTTTATATCGAAGACTTACGACCTTGCCCGCAGCCAAGCAGAAGCGGTAGATAAAGCCGTTGCCAGCGGCCAACCTACCGGCCTTCTCGCCGGTGTACCAGTAACCATCAAGGATATCTTCTGCCTCGAAGGCACCTACTCCACCGCGGCTTCCAAGATCATTTCCAACTTCAAAGCTCCCTACACCGCTACCCCTGTGCAACGCTGGGTAGACCAAGGAGCGCTGGTTTTAGGCAAAGTAAACCTCGATGAATTTACCTTCGGTTCCAGCAACGAATCCTCCGCCTTTAAACCTCACCCTCGTAACCCTTGGAATACAGCCAAAGTACCCGGCGGTTCCTCAGGTGGTTCAGCAAGCGCGGT
>CAIRYE010000087.1 GCA_903882765.1 uncultured Anaerolineae bacterium | reverse complement strand
TTCGGATTCGCGAGGGGTTTTTCAAAAGCGCTTATTTGCTCGGATTTGTCAAATCGCGAATGGACTATCCGTCATTTATGGAAAGTGCCTTGGAAAAAGAAATTTATAATAAGCGATTGAGCATGGGTTGGTGTTTGGGTCCTGAGCTATGGCTGGCCCTCTTTGGGGTAGCGCGTATTTCGCATCACCTCTTTGTGAGTTTGCCAAATGAAGTTGACTACTGCCTGGCTCAATTAGGCCTTCCAGCCGACGGAAACGCCGATTTGAAAGAAGCCGCTGGAGTGGGCGGCTTTTGAATTGGAAGCTTATAGTAGGCTGATAATTGGGGAGCAGCTGGTGGTTTTTCTCTTTGAGGAAAACCCGCTATTTCAGGTAGCAGCGGAATGAAGGTGAGTGTGGTGGGGGCGCCATCTGGCTTGGGTGGCGAATCGGATGCCCGGAAGGGAGCGGCTCAGCGGAAGCTAATGAAAACTGAAAGGGAAAAATGAAATGGCTAAACGAGTGGATCTGAATTGGTGGTTGACTCCCGACTCTTTGAGGGGTTAGCCAACGGGGTTTCGTTTCTTTGTTAGGAGGTTGTACGATCGTTAAATAAAGATAGGGGCAAAACGCCCCTATCTTTTGTTTGTTGAGGGTATTTAATTATGGGTTGCTAGTAGTAATAGTAGTAGCGTGAAATAGTGAATTTTCTAAAGGCAATGAAGCAGGACCGCCGAATGTTTGTTCGATGGTGAGTTCTTTGAGTTCAGGGGCTTGCCAAGTTAGTTTATCCATGTTGTCTCCGATGATGAAAAATATTCAATTAAACAATGATATCACGTATTATCCCCCAATTAAAGATAGAATTCTTTGCAAAAATGATAGGTTTTTCGGATTCGCGAGGGGTTTTTCAAAAGCGCTTTTTTACTCGGATTTGTCAAATCGCGAATGGACTATCCGTCATTTATGGAAAGTGCCTTGGAAAAAGAAATTTATAACAAGCGGTTGAGCATGGGTTAGTGTTTGCGGCCCAGGGCTATGGCTGGCGCTCTTTGGCGTTGCCTATGTTTCGCATCACGTCTTGGTGAGTGTGCCAAATTAGGTTGGCGTCTTCCCGGCTAAATTTGGTCTTCCAGCCGTCAGAAATGCCGCTTTGAATGAAGGCGCTGGAGTGGGAGGCTGTTGAATTGGAACCTTTGGGTAGGCTGATAATTGTGGAGTAAAGGGTGGTGTTTCGCATTCTGGGAAACCAGCTGTTTCAGGCGGGAGCGGATCGACCTTGTCTTTAGTGGAGACAACAAGTAGGTTCGGTCAATGAATCCCTTACCCGATAGGGGCGGCTTAGAAGGAGCATTCGAAAACTATCAGGGAAAAAATTAAACGACCAACGGAGCGAATAGTAGGTGGTTCTCTTGCCACTCATTTGGTAAGAGAACCGGGGCGCTTCGTCACTTTGTTGGGAAGTTGCCGCCGCAACATTAAACAAAAATAGGGGTGGATGCCCCTATTTATTTTATCGATGAATCAGGCCTGATTTAGGGATTGCTAGATGGCGCGAAACGGTACGTGGCACCATATTCATAGTTATTTGAAATTGCGCCACCAAGGGTTTGGTCGGCGGTCAATTCTTTGATCTCAGGGGTTTGCCACGTTTTTTTTTCCAAGTTTTCTCCGGTTGTGAAATTAAATACCTTAATTTAGTCTACCATATATGGTCCACTAAACCAAGCGGCAGAATTTTTGCCAAAAAAGAGTGGTTTTTGGTTTCTTTAAGGTGTTTACCGGAGAAGTTGGTTTTTTGAAGCGCTAAATCTCGAAGTTTCGTATCGATTTATCCTGGAAAGTGCCGCGGAAAATGGAATTTATGACAATTGATCGAGCAACGGTAAACGTTTACGCCCCCCGAGCTATGGCTGGTCGTCTTCGGCGTAGCCCATTTTTTGCATCACTACTTTGTGAGTTTGCCAAATTAGGGCGGCGTCTTCACGGCTCAATTTGGCCTTCCAGCCGCCAGAAATGCCGCTGCGAAAGAAGGCATTAGATTGCGCGCTTTTTTCAAAAAACCCTTTGGTTTGTTCCTGTTCCTTGAGCTGCTCAAAGCTAGAAAACATCACCGCCTTTTCACCGGCGGCCGCATCCCATTCAAACCCGATCCCTTCGATCACCCGTTTAAACTGAACAATCGGTTCGGCTAAGAGATCCTCGTAACGAACGGGGATGATCGGAAAGGCCTTTTGTTCGGTCCAACTGAGGACATGTTCGGACCAGTTGCCCATGGGTTGCTCAAATTGATTGTGCCAACGGTTCAGATCATGTTTCTCCACTGAATCTGGTTCGTTCATAATTTGGATGGTCATTGCGAGAGGGAGGCCTAAATGATCGGCATAGGAGAGGGCCACATCGCGCGGGTCGCGCACCATGTATACAACCGCCTTGGTAACATCAGTGGGAAAGATGGGCTGACCTTCGGCATTTTTGTAATATTTTTCGTGTGCCTTGATGAATGCTTCTCTTGCGCTGGTTTCTTCCGAGAATGCCCTAAAGACATCGGGTCGGTAGCGATCGATCATCGCCAGATCCAATTCGCTAGTGTTCAGATCGAGGTATTTTTCGATGAAGTGCCGCGCGCTGCTGATAGCTTCGGTGACCAGGTTGTTGATATCGGCCGGCTCTGGGCTGCCAGAGAGGTAGTTGGTGAGCAGAATGCGCATCCATGTGTTGCCTGATTTTGGGTAAGAAGCTAACCAAACGATGTTCTTCATGCCAAGATCGCCTCAAGGATGGGCTTGTAATAGTTTTCATCAATACTTTTTTGGCTAGACGGCCTAGTGACCAGAAAGCATTCGGTTTTTGCGGCGATGCTGGTAACGGTAAAGAACCATTTAGGGGTAGATTTGATGGAAGAAAGAACTTTTGATAAATAAGCGTTGTGATTGAGGTGGATGATCTTTTGGTCCGTTTTTAATTTCTCGAACAAAAGATCAGTTTTTCGGCTGGTTTGCAGGAAGAAGATCTTGGATACCTCGGTTGGGTGCTGATGAAAGGTTTCACTGAGGGGGCGCACGAATTTGTTGTTTTTTTGGATGAGCTTGCGGAACTTTTCGGTTGGGGTTATGCCGAGGTGTTTGATAGCGTCTTGCCAAAGTTTCATTTGGGGGAAGCCGGCTTGGGTGAAGACGCGGCCTTGGGCATCTTGGTAGATGGGGCAGATATCATCGCTGATGAGGGGGTAGCCGAGGGTTTCGAAGTAGGCGGCGGTGGTAGATTTGCCGGCGCCGCTATTGCCGCAAAAGAGCACGGCTTTGCCATTGACGTTGATGGCGCTGCTGTGCAAGGTGAGGAAGCCGCGGCGGGCGAGCAACGCGCCAAGCACCGGCCCTAAAAAATAAGATCGAGCCAAGAAGGAACTCGAATCATCCAGTAATTCGATGGTGATCTGGCTGTTGTTCAGGATGTAGTAGTTGGCTATTTCCTTAACCTTGAGCAGGTATTCGGCATCGTTGGCTTGGGTGGTGATGTTGCTGAACTTTATCTCTGCCAGCGTTTCAGGGGTTTTACCGAGGGTAATGGTGAGATCGGTGGTGGTGGGTTCGATGGGGAGCAGTTCTTCGAACTGGAGCTGAGAGGAGATAGAAAGGCCGAAGGCGGTGTAGTAGTAGGTCATGGAAGCTCCAGGTTAAGATGAACAAAATTATAACCCGATTAGGTATTTTTGGGGTTCTGGACTGAGGGGGACGGTGGCGGATTTGTGGTGTTTGGGCGGTTATATATACGTAGGCTTGGGCACCGCGGGCGTTGCGGGATGACGGGTATTGGTAGGGGCAACCCTGGCGGTTGCCCTGTTTGGGCGCACCTTTTGTCGGATGTGGGAAGAGCTTGTTGGCTGGCGCCAACCGGGATGGTCATGACCATCCCCTACGGG
>CAIRYE010000086.1 GCA_903882765.1 uncultured Anaerolineae bacterium | reverse complement strand
CGACGAGGATTTTGTTGAACTCGAAAGCCTTGGGGCAATTTCAATCATTGAGCCTGAGGAAGAAACAACCTGGGTAGAACAGTGGGAGTTACGTCGAAAGTAAGGTGCGGGGACTTTTATCGCCCGAAAAAAAATGTAAAATTATGGGGTTCTGTATTAACCAAAACGAGACTTATTATTGCCACTCCATTTCATTCAGGCAAGCTGAAAATGAACCCGTGGATATATAATTAAGTCAACTATGACCAGCGCGCAATTGTTCATCACATGTCTTGGCGACCAGTTTTTCACACCTACGCTGAAAAATATGGTACATCTGCTGGAACAGCTAGGTGTTGAGATCATTTTCCCCGCTGAACAAACCTGCTGCGGACAACCTCATTTTAATAATGGTTTCGAATCACAATCTCGAAGGGTTGCCCGCCATTTTCTAACCACCTTCGGCGCGAGCAACGCCCCCATTATCGGGCCCTCTGGTTCCTGCGTGGGTATGGTAAAGCATCATTACCCTGAATTGTTTCCGGCTGGGTCAGCGGAGCACAACTTAGCGCTTGATGTTGCCTCACGAACATTTGAGTTGACGGAGTACTTGGTCAATGAACTCAAGATCTCGGATGTTGGCGCGGTTTACCCGCATAAAGTAACTTATCACGCGTCATGCCATTCCCTACGTGAGTTGGGATTAAAAACAGAAGCAAAAACGCTCTTATCGCATGTAAAGGGGCTGGAGTTGGTTCCTCTCAGGGAAGAAGAAACCTGCTGCGGTTTCGGTGGGGCGTTTTCTGTTACCTATCCGGTTGTGAGCGGCTCTATGATGGAGAACAAGGTACGAAACGTGATCGCTAGCGGCGCTGATACGGTGGTGATCACCGAACCGGGCTGCTTGATGAACATCGCCGGCGGCCTTCGCAAGGTGAACTCGTCCATTCGGGCAATGCACATCATCGACATTCTCTCTTCGCGGGGTACGGTTCATGAGCGATAACCCCCCGGCCTATATCGGGTTTGAAGCATATACAGAGCAGATCCCCTCCAGCATCCCAAACGCGGTGCAACAAGCTACCAGCCGTTTTGCTGGTTTGCGTGCGGCACGTGTAGCCGAATTGCCGCATTGGGAGAGCCTACGCCAGATCGGGTCTGAGATCCGGCAGCATACCATCGATCATTTGGATGTGTACTTGGAACGGTTAGAAACCCAAGTGACCGCTGCGGGAGGACATGTTCATTGGGCTGCCACCGCCGAAGATGCCCGGCAGATCGTTTTGAAGATCGCGCGGGATAACAACCTTACTCTGGCTGTTAAATCGAAATCGATGGCTACCGAAGAGATCGACCTCAATCTTGCCCTTGAAGCGGCAGGCATTGAAGCACTTGAAACAGACCTAGGGGAATACATCATCCAGCTTGCCGGTACCGGGCCCTCGCACATCATTGTTCCCGCCATTCATCTGAAAAAAGAGGAGATCGCCGCCCTTTTTCGAGAAAAACTTCACATCGATGCCCCAGAAGACCCGGTTGAGCTAGCGTGCATCGCTCGAGAGATTCTTCGGGAGAAATTTCTCAACGCTGGTATGGGAATTTCTGGCGGGAATTTTTTAGTGGCAGAAACCGGCACTTTGGTGATGGTGACGAATGAAGGCAACGGCAGGATGGTTACTACCATGCCCGATCTACATGTGGCGGTCGTTGGCATCGACAAGGTGATCCCTGATTGGGATTCTTTGACGGTCTTCCTAAAACTACTTGCCCGATCGGCTACCGGACAAAAGATCTCCACCTATACTCAGTTCATTACTGGTCCAAGGCGAGAAGAGGGTGAGTTTGGTCCCAAGGAATTTCATCTAGTCTTACTCGACAATGGTCGGTCCAAAATTCTAAAAGACCCTATTGGCAGACAGGTATTTAAATGTATCCGGTGTGGGGCGTGCGCCAACACCTGTCCGGTATATCAAAACGTAGGCGGTTTTGCCTATGGCTGGTTTATATCCGGTCCGATCGGCGCCATCCTCGCCCCGCAAATGCTTGGAACCCCAGCGGCTCGCGAACTACCCTATGCTTCTACCTTATGCGGAGCGTGCGCGGATGTTTGCCCGGTTAAGATACCGATCCCGGCGATCCTACGCCATTTGCGCCGGCGGGTGGCTGAGGGGGATGAAGTTACCCAATCAACTATGCCTCTACCGATCCGTGTGGCGGCTGGCGTTACGTCTTTTGCCTTCTCGTGGAATTGGCTCTACCGTGTGGGAACCTTATTCCTTCCTTCATTGATGGCTATTTTTACTCAAAAAGGTTGGATGAGTGAAGCTCCCTACCCGCTCAATTTGTGGACAAAGGTTCGACCGCTGCCCGCCTTTACCGCTGGATTTCGAAGGTGGTGGCGGAATGATAAAAACAGCAAGGTTGGGAGAGATTCGTGAGCGAGCTACGCGAAGTGCCCTATTTGAACGGATCGATACTATGACCAACCTTCCTATTGATCAGATACGAAAAAATTTAGGACGAACATCTGAAACGGGCCTTGCCCCTCGACCAGCTATTTACCCGCCGCGCGTTGGCGGGACGGTTGAAGCGGAAATGGAATTATTCAGCGCGGAAGTAACAAAACTCGGCGGTGATGTAAAGATTCTAGAAAGAGCCGCAATTCCCGCGGCACTGAAACAATTTGTTCTCGATCATAGCGTACGGAAAGCAACCTGCTGGAGATCCGCCTTTCTTGAACAACTGGGGATCGAATCCTGCCTGACTAGTTCCGGCTGCGAGTACGTCTCGGCGACCGTTGAGAAACATGAATTAGCTTTGTGCGACCTTGGAATCACCGAGGCTGATCATTTACTAGCTGAAACAGGAACGCTGGTACTAACCTCGTCGTCGCAAAAACCACGCGCGGTATCGTTGCTGCCCAAACACCATCTCGCTTTCGTCCAACCAACGATGTTCCGTCCTGACCTGCATCATGTCTTCGCGGAAGCCAAGCATAATCCTTACCTCGTTTTCATCACCGGCCCCAGCCGAACCGCGGATATTGAGCTCACCGTGACCCTTGGGGTGCATGGCCCGAAAAACCTAACGGTCTGGATCGTGGTGGATTGATCCTAATATTATTCAATAATCGAATCCTCCTTTGCGGAGTTTGGGAGAGCCTCT
>CAIRYE010000085.1 GCA_903882765.1 uncultured Anaerolineae bacterium | reverse complement strand
CATTTTACACACCGGTGTGGTGGATGGTTTCTGTTTGGTCTCTAGCGATAGCGATTACACTCGCCTTGCAACCCGCATCCGAGAATCTGGTGTTTATGTTATGGGCATCGGTGAAAAGAAAACACCTAAGCCCTTTGTAAATGCCTGTGATTTGTTTGTTTATACCGAGAACCTTGTTCCCGAGGGCACCAATACCAAACGTAAAGCCAAGAAAGCAAAGACCGTTCCCGGCCAAAAGAAAGTTGATGTAGAGGTTGAAGCGGAAGTTGAGAAGGAAGATCCTGAACCTATCCCATTGCTCGAAAAAGCCTTTGAAATGAGTGTTCAAGAAGATGGTTGGGCACGTCTTTCCGATCTCGGAAATTCTGTATACCAATTAGACCCTGGCTTTGATCCCCGCACCTATGGGCAGCGTCAGCTTTCGCGTCTAATAAACAACCTAAAAGACTATTTTGAAATGGCTACCCCAAAAGCCGATGGCGCGTATTACGTGCGAATGAAAGATTAGGTTTTTATAATTACCTGAAATAATAAAAGAGCAGTGAGAATAAAACTCACTGCTCTTTTTATTATTTACAAAATCGGGTTTAATGCTTCATTTTCAAAACAAAATCATATGGATAATCAGCGAGAATTTCAATGCTGCCGTCCGCTTTTACGGTGTAAGTATCTTCGATTCTAAACCCCATTCCATTATCAGGGTAATACAAGCCTGGTTCAATGGTCATAACAACCCCTGGTCTCAGAACATTATCATCCGTTGCCATCAATCCGCTGAAGGGGCGTTCGTGAATGTTGATCCCAACCCCATGACCAACACTATGGATGTAACCCGATTGCGGGTTCTTTTCGGTACGCGGGGAGACATGACCATATTTTTCAAATATCTCGCACGTTAGTTCATTGGCTTCTTTAAAATTCATCCCTACCTTAAGGCTCGCTACAACCCTTTTATAACAATCCTGAACCTGGTCATAGAGTTCTTGCGCGCCGGGTTTGGCATACCCAAGGCTCCAGGTACGGGTAAAGTCATAAAAATAACCACCGCCAGGTTCTTGTGGATAGATATCAAAAACGATGGTCTCACCAAGCTTCATAATATCTTCCGGGTTCCCCTGCGAGTGCGGTACCGCTGAATCGCGGCCTAGCGAGAAGATGAATCCCTCACTCGGCGAGGCATTTCGTTCAGCCAACCATAAATTGATCTTTTCCCTCACCCGCCCTAACTTCAGCGGTTGACTATTCTCATCTAACAATTGTTCTTTTTCATTCACCACACAACTCGTCAAGTAATCCGCGGTTTTACCAACTACTTCAGTAGTGATCTTACCCATGCGACGAATACGTGCCACCTCATTTTCCTCTTTGGTTTCCATAGCATAAAGGAAAAGGGAGTTTTCACGGGACTCGCCAACAAATTGGATATCTTTCTTCAATGAAGATAAATGACTAAGAACGGCGAACATTAGACTGAGCTCGGTATTACCAAATACTCCAACCCGACCTTTGATGCCCATATCATCCATGATATGTTGCAACCGAAGAGCCGCAAGAAGCGATTGATCCCCACCGGACTTTTCAGCATAGTTTTGCCAAGGGTAATCATCATACAGGCGAACCGTCAAGCCGCTTTTAGCGGCTTCATCACGTTCCATCAACCCACAAAAAAGCACCGGAGCTTGCCCTCGTTTTTTAATAAGGGTTGCGTGTGTAACATGCCCCCCACCGGTTAGGTACATCATCGGTGGGTTGTTTTCCGCGTTCCCATAAACTAAGAAAGCGTCAAGGTTTTTTTCTTCCATAAAATGGTCGAGATCTGATCTCATAATGTCACCTCATTTAAAATAAATTTTGTATCGCTATTATCAATTTCTTATCGTCTTCATCAAATACTGTGCGCAAATCGAAAACCAGTTTGTCGTTCTCTATACGGGCAATTACAGGCGGATCATTAGAACGTAATCGGCTCAGCTTTTGCTGCGGTCGTGGAAATTTGAATGCTAACAACCAAGTAGGAATCGTTTCACCAGGAAGCGCGCCACCGCCAACGGCAGAGAAACCTTGTATTACTTCCCCTTGACCTAACCTCTCGCGCATTTCAATTGTTCTCATACGCAATGATTCCAGATCATAAGAGATCATTTTCCAAATAGGCACTTCCTTTTCCTCTTCGTCCATCAAATAATGCATCAATGTCGCGCTTGTTCCTGCTAAACAGGTTTTATCGGCTCGAACCGCACGTGCCAAGGGGTGTTTTTTAAGTTTATCGATCAAATCTTTTCGCCCAAGAAGAATTCCCACCTGCGGCCCGCCAACTAATTTATCACCTGAAAAAAGAACCAGATCCGCTCCAGCGGCCAAGGATTCTTGCACAGTTGGTTCGTGGTCCATGCCGTATTTGGATGTATCGATCAGAGCTCCCGAGCCCAGATCATCGATCAGAATCGTTCCATGTTGATGGGCTAGGTCGCACATCTCTTTGAGCGTTGGTTCCTCAGTAAATCCAACAATTTTAAAATTCGACCGATGGGCCCTTAAAAATAAGATCCGCCCGGTATTTTTAATATCCTCAAAGCACCCTGAAAAATCACTTATGCGAACTTTATTGGTGGTTCCTACCTCAACTAACTTTGCGCCAGATTGCTTCATTACATCAGGCACTCGAAATCCACCGCCAATCTCCACCAACTGTGATCGAGGAATAAGCACATTCTTGCCCTTTGCGAGGGCTGATAACGCCAACAATACCGCCGCCGCGCAATTATTCACCACAAAGCCTGCTTCAGCCCCGGTGAGCCGAACCAGCGAGTCTTCCGTATGTATAGTACGGCTGCCTCGCTTGCCAGTAATTAGGTCAAATTCCAAGTTTGAGTAACCGGCTGCAGACGAGTTCATTGCTGAGATGGCGGCTTTTGAGAGCGGGGCTCTGCCCAAATTTGTGTGCAACACAACGCCTGAAGCGTTGATCACGGACTTTAAGGATGGGGCAACCCACTGGCGCAACTTTTCTTCGGCCAGTGTCGAGATTTCCTGTAATGTTGGTGTATCTTGGGGGTTTTGTTCAGAATTTCGCAGTTCATCCAATACAGTTCGATACGCAAGCAAGGTCAACCTTCGTCCAAACCATTGGATAAAGCTAGGATTTGAAGTTAGTAAACGATCAACGGATGGAAGATCTTTTAGATTCATTCTTCATTTCAGATTCTGGGTCAGTTTCGTTGTTGATCTCTCGCATGCGAAGTAAATACTCAATAAATAGCAATGCGATGCCAAACAGGAGGGCCAATGAAAAAGTGAGCATACGACCAATGCTGAGCCAAAATAAGAAGGCGAAATAAATCCCTGTTCCAATAGATTCACGCAGAAGTCGTTCTCTAGTTAATAATTTATGAGCAGAAAGGAACCGATTAAACAAGTAGGAAATCGGCAAACCAAATCCGGAACCTATGAATATTACAAAAACGTACAATAACCATCTTGGCCAGATCGTTGGGTAAGTAAAACCTAACAAAACAAACCCTCCGATAAAACCGCAGACCAATAAAAACGCTATCGCGGAGATAAGATGAGAAAATTTAATTTCTGGTTTCATATTACCTTATTATAATCGACCAAAATTAAATAATGTTTTTGGTTATTTTTAATTTTGATGATAAGATTAAGTGTTGAAATATTTTCGAGATGAGAAATTATCAAGAAGGAGGAGAATGCAATAATAATGAAAATTCTATTCGCCGATAGCAACTCTCAGGATTTTATTGAAATTTCCGATTTATTATTTGATTCGAATCATGAGCTGAAATTGGCGATCAGTGGCAGTGAAGCTATCCAAATGATAACTTCCTTCTCTCCTGATATCCTCATCCTTGAAATGCAACTAAGTGATATGTCTGGGTTGGACATATTGAAGGCTATTCGATCAGATCCAGACCTAAACCAAATAACAGTTTTCTTTTTAACAGCCGATCCATCGCCTGAAAAGAAAGTAAAAGCCTTCGAGTTAGGCGCAGATGAATTTATCAAACGTCCATTCAAACCAGCTGATTTGATAAATAGGTTGGATGTGATATCTCAGCGGTTACAAGCCAAAAAAGAAAATGAACCTGAGGCTGTAAAAGAACCACAAGAGATTTTTATAGCCAAAAAAATCGTTTTTCATAGTTTACGCGGAGGATCAGGCGTATCCACCCTGGCAGCAAACACAGCAGTTGCACTTCGAAAATTATGGGAAAAACCTACTGTTGTGATCGATACCGCATTTTACAACGGTCAAACTTCAATGCTGTTCAATATCAATTCAAAGCGTCATTTTGGAGAATTGAAATTTGAACGGTTCACTGGCGAAGCACATCCCCGGATTCTCACCCTGATTGAAGAACACACAAGCGGCGTAAAAATTATCCCAGCGCCTCGGTACCCTATCGCCCTTGATTTTCTCAATGAGACATTTTGGGATAGTGTGTCCGCAACCCTAACACCCAATTTTCAATACCTCATTGTTGATACTCCGCATGATTTCAGCGATCATGTCATCATGAATCTACTTGACGCGGATTTGATCATGCTAATAGTAACACCCGAGATGGCGGCACTAAAAGTTGCAGTTAGTGCACTAAAAACCTACAAACAGCTTGGCATTAATCCGGAACACATTCAAATCATCTTAAATCAAAACATACCAAACGCGACCATTGACAAGGAAAAGATCGAACGCGCCTTAGGGGTTTTGATTAATTATGAAATACCACATGAACCAATTGAAGTCCTCAGATCGATCAATATTGGAATGCCCTTTTCAATTTCCAAATCATACCTCCCGATCTCATTGAAAATCGAAGAATTGGCGTATAGTATAAGCACGGAACATCAAAAAACGGTTCTACCATCGAAGCCAACAAAAGCATTTCTCGCCTATTCGGAGAGGTTGTTAGGAAAAAATAAGAAATAGTTTATGAAGAAGCTACTCCTTACCTTGCTTTTATTAGCCAGTCTCACCATTGGAGTGCTTCCAGTTAAAGCCTTGAAACCTGCTTCGATTACACAGCCGATTGAAGCTCGGACCAAAGATCACCAAATTCTTACGCCAATTGATCCCGCTACGATCCGCCTTCTAAACGGAAGGCCTGCTACTGAGATTCCACCTTTTTTAGATGTTTATATACGCGCTCCAGAAGGCTATTTGGAAACACCCTATGTGATCCTCTCGGGCATTCAATCCTCGACCAACCTATCACAAAACATCATCCTAAAGGGTTTCTTAGGTGAAAAAGTGTTTACATGCAATGAATCACCTTGCGCTCTTGAAGTGCTTGAAACTTCCAGAATTGTTTTTCATGCAGAAAACACAAACGGTGATTTTAGCCCCCCACTTACTGCTGAGATCATTGTTCGGAAGGAATCAAGTGGGTATAAGGTTGTCGTCGGTACCTTGAGCAAATTTACATTATTTACCGATCGTTGCTCCGCTATCTGGCTGTTCTCTGATGTGATTGATAAACCATCTTGGGCAAAATTTCCACAAGATCCATCAGAATTAAACACCGAGAAGGATCTTTTCTTTCTTGCGAGCCAATTAATGACCAATGGCATCGTCGATACCAAAAGCTGCCCCAATGGGGGTTGGCTTGGAAGCGGTCCCAATGATTGCGCGCTTGACCTAATTCGGCCGCAAATGGAAGCGTGGCAAAACCAATTTGATCTATCTATTTGGACAGCCTCCCGAGATAACGGAATTCCACCGATCGTATTAAAATCCTTGATCGAGGTAGAATCTCAATTTTGGCCGATCACACAGCGCTTTTTCCTAGATGAGGTTGGTCTTGCGCAGATCAATCAGCTTGGAATCGATGTGTTATTACGTACAGATTCAGCTTTTTACCAAAAGACCTGCTCAACAGCCCTTATGAAATGCGATGTTCCTTATTCCTTCCTATCAGGGCTCGACCAACAGATCTTGCGTGGTAGCCTTGCGGCATCATTGGATGCTCGTTGCCCCACTTGTGCGAACGGTATCAGCCTTGATAAAGCATCAAACAGTATCCCTCTCATCTCAAAAGTTTTATATTCAAATTGCGTTCAAACTAAAAATATTCTGCAAGAGTTTCAGGTAAGTACTACCTATGAGGATGCCTGGAAGATCACCTTTGCCTCCTACCATAGTGGCGCAGATTGTTTGTTAGAAGCGTTCAATTCCTACAACGAAAATCATAGTGACGAAACAGAAATCACATGGGGGGATGTTGCTGAGAATATGAAGTGTAAAACAGGGCGAGACTATGTTGCAAAAATGGAGTCGACCCTCAATGCATTTGAGCAGAATAGAAAAACGGAATACGAACTGAAGCTATATAAAGCAACGGAAGGGGCTATCCCGAGTACCACAAGCTTCACCTCCACTGCAAAGGTAATTGTAAGAATTTTTATTGATAAGAATACTGACGGAATTCAGCAACCAGATGAAGCAGTAGATAATGTTAAGGTCGATATGCTCTTGTCAAATGGCGTGATTGAATCCAAATATAGCGAAAATGGCTTGGTTGAGTTTGACCTTACCGGCAAAACTACCGGTCTAATTGCCAAGTTCACCTTACCCGGATTGTACCGCACAGCGACCTATGTAATTCCGGCAAACGGAGAAATTCCGATCACCTTTGTTTTTATTCCAGCCATTAACCCAACCTCTACACCTTAGAATGTGACATATGCCAGAAGATAAACTTCCCCAAAATAATGATGATTCATCTTTCGATGAGTTCCTCAAACGGTTATCACAAGAAAGTAAAGAAGACGAATCGATCGATAATAAATCGCCTTCTGATCAACCTGAATCAAAAGCAGATAATGCACTAGATTCGCTTCGTGATCTTTTAGGGGAAGAGAAGCCCGTCTTAGAAAACGAAGATCCATCAGAAGATACTAATTTTGAATCCTTCTTGAGGAATCTCCAGTCAAAAAATTCTGAAGAATCCGCGGATGAATCGGATCAGTTAGATGCGAGATTAAACTCCTTCAAAAGTGATATTGACCAGGAACAAGCACCTGAGTCTTCTGTTAGAGACTTTGCTTCATCTGAACCGGATTTGTTAGGTTCTTTTATTGAGGGGTCTAACCCTGACGAGAGCGACACAGCATCTAATTCAGAAAACCCAAATAATATTTCGGATGGGTCTTTCTTGGGTGGTGCGAATTCAACCCTCACGACAGAACCTACTATGGAATCCATCTTTGGATCACAGGATAGTGAAGAAGATTCTGATCCTTGGGAAAAAGCTGAAAACCGGTTATCTGACCTTCAGCAAAACTTCAAAGTAGAGATCTCGGAAAAAGAATTAGCACCAATTAAGCCAAGGTTTATCGAAATACTGAATTCCGATGATGGTAGTTCAAATCCGGTCGTTCGACAGATTTACATCCTCTTAGGGCTAGTGATCGTTGCACTCTTAGGTCTGATCGTTTTTTTTCTGATCAATCCCATCAATAATTCCGAAAACTCACGCATTCCGTTAAGCGAGCCAATTTCAACACCTTACCCTATAGGCTTGGTAATGTTCACTAAAACCACGGATCTTGAGATTGGACAAGCAGTAGATTCAGTATGGGCGCCAATCACCGCCGAATGGTTATTAGATACAGAGATCTGTCGGGTCATTTCGCTCCCTGCGGAACAAGCGCCAACTGATATGAGCGCGGTAGCCCTAGTTGGTACCGGAATTCAATTGAATATTAGCAACGGCGATACAATACCATATGTGATCAAGGAAGTAAAAACCTTGACGTGGGAAAAATTCACCGATTACGCAAAATCCGCCGTTCCGTCCATGGTAATTGGCTAT
>CAIRYE010000084.1 GCA_903882765.1 uncultured Anaerolineae bacterium | reverse complement strand
CTCACGATGATACCGCGCGTCGGTCAACGAAGCATCCGCGACCTTTTGCAATTTCGCCAGATCGATGCCGCGGACCGGCTGTTCAGCAAAGGATCGCTGTAACACCATCGCCAGCTGATACAAGCGCGAGTAACCACCCGGCTTAAGCAGATCCGTGGCGAGGGTGATCGGCCGAATTCCGCAAACGAACAGATCATCCACATTAAAGTAGGTGGCTCCGCCAGAGTAACTAATGGCGAGATCGCCTTTAAATTCCTGGGCTAACTTATTGGTCAAATTAACGGTCAGCGGGAACAAAGCGCGCCCGCTCATATACATTTCATTGGTGGGTAACGAGCCGCGATCATTGACCACAGCCAGCGTGTTGGATAATTTAACTCCGAACTCCACGCCGTTCTCTTTCGCGAAAGCCTTAAGAGACGTGATCATCTGCACGGCATCAGCGTATTTCATATCGTGATCAAAGGATTCTGGCTTGATAACGATATGATCAAAACCCTGAGTATCAAAAATAGCGCGAACGGTATCAAACCCAAGCAAGGTTGGGTTCAGCTTCACATAGGTATGTACCTTCTTCTCGCTGATCAAATAACGGCAGATCGCCTCTTGTTGGTCGGGCGGTGTTCCGTGCATGGTAGAGAGGGTAATGGATCTCGAGATCTTAGGGGAGATCGTTCGAACGAAGGCAGTATCGCTGATATTCGGGATCTCGTTGGCGGAAATAGCTCGTTCCAACTCCGCTGCGCATTCGGCGAAGATGGCAGTGCCTGAGGAGTCTTTTAATCCTTCAATGAAATTATCGATCTTGGGGGATTGGATGCCCTTGAGATCATAGCCAACACTCATATTAAAAATAAATCCACGCTCGCCCAAGGCAGAGAGCCCCAGCATTTTTTCCAAAATGTGGATCAGGAACCAGCCCTTAACATATTCCTCAAAGGCTTCTTGCACACTAAACTCGGTGGACCACTCAGTGTTGTACCCTTCATCCGGAACATCAATGCAGGGTTTCTCGATCTCGAGTCGGTCTAATATTTGTACTGTTTTTAATTCAAAAAATCGACCACCAGTGAGGTAGGCAGCCGCCAGGTTGCTTGCCTGCTGGGTGTGAGGCCCGGCGGCGGGGCCGATCGCGGTTTCGCACTTTTCCCCAAAGATATTAAAGGCGGCTTGGTCTTTCTTATAATAAAATTTGCTGGCTGGAACGGAGAAAATGGTCTTGTGATTTTTATACTCTTCAAGCATCCAACCTAACAAATGCTTAAACTTTACGGGTTGCATTACATCACTCATTTTGCAGCTCCTGTTTCGTTTGATCGATATAGATCGAATCATCAAAAGATATGGTAATTTGCCTCGCGTTGCCTTTGAAAACGTCCATTCAAAGTTGTCTAACAAATTGTAATTTAGATTATACACTACCTAAAAAGAATTTAATCACCTTCGGCGCGTTAATATTGTCACCTACTCCATCGCCATTCTGCCCGTAGCTTTGACAAGCAGAATGCCCATAACGCCATCCCGCTAAGCCATACCAAAAACCAAGTACGCGAGTTCCCATCTGCCCAAGATGGCGCAGACCAAGCACAAGATCCCGCGAGCAAGTAGAATTTCAAAAGTTCGCTGAAGGTGAATGATAGAAAGCTGTTTGAGTTTTATGAGTTGTAGAACGTGGTGTTCTCATTTTGCTTCTATACGACCAGAAACAAATTCTATTGGTGCGAGAGAACAGAATACCTTATCGAATAATACGGGGGCTATTCCGGAATAATGTGAAGAATGGTTTGGTTAGTGTGGGTTGCGTAAACAAGCTATACCTTCTCATTCACCGGGAAAAGGATTTAGTTTACAATCATATAAATTTTTGTTTACATTATTCCGCAATGTGTTTATAATAAGGGTGTAATATTTGACATTTTTTATAAATTATGTTTACGTTTTTATTTCATATGATTGACGAAAGACAACAAGATGAAACTGAATAAACCAGACCCAATACGAGATTTTATTTTTTCTCAGATAAAGAAGCATCCGAAGGATATTACGAATATCGTTTCTGAGAAGTTTGGCATTACAAGACAAGCGGCCCATCGTCGATTAAAAGCATTGGTCGATGAAAAGCTACTCGAAAGGATAGGGGTTGGAAGGAGCAGTTTGTATACTCTTGCGACAATCCTCAACAAGGTTTTTAAGTATCCAGTAAAAGGATTGCAGGAAGATGTAGTATGGCGGAACGACATAGAGCCATTGCTCACAGATCTACCAGAAAACGTAAAGATGATCTGGCATTATGGGGTCACCGAGATGGTCAATAACGCGGTTGATCACTCTGAAGGAAGTCAGGTTACGGTTTTTGTAAACCGGAATTACATCGCTACACAAATTGGGGTGCAAGACGATGGAATTGGGATTTTCAACAAGATCAAGAGAGACTTCCAATTGGATGATGTTTATTATTCTTTATTGGAATTGTCAAAAGGAAAGCTGACAACGGATCCAAACCGCCACAGCGGCGAAGGTATCTTTTTTACATCGAAGGTCTTTGATGACTTTGCGATCTTATCAAGCGGATTAGTATTTGAATACCAAGCAAAGCTATCCACAGATAGTGAAAGAGCGATTTTACTCCGCGATCACGAGGAAAAGATCAAAGGAACTTTGATCCTCATGGAAGTGGCTAATACCTCAGAACGAACTACCAAAGAAGTTTTTGATGAGTACACTGGTTCAGATTTCATTTTCTCAAAAACGATCGTACCAGTACGTTTGGCAAAATATGGAAATGAAAACCTCGTCTCACGTTCGCAAGCAAAACGCTTATTAGCGAGGGTGGAAATATTTAAGAATATTTTATTAGATTTTAGAGAGGTACCATTGATTGGACAAGGGTTTGCGGACGAGGTCTTCCGGGTTTTTGTTCAGGATCACCCCGAGATCAAAATTGGTGTACTTCATGCGAATTCTGAAGTTGAAAAAATGATCAAACATGTAACACGAGCCTAAACAGAAATGCCGATAGATTGATCCAAAGGGATATTGAGCCATCTTCATCAGATACACAACCTTCATGAAGTTAGGTTTGCCGAACCAGCTTTTGGTTTGCCAGCGCCAACTCTCACTGAGACCCTATCGCGTGCCAACATATCCAAATTACTTGATCGAGGCAATAACCTCGCATCGTGATGAACTGCCGATAGTCTTCGCGCCAAACCACCCCGGATATCGGGCTTGATCTTTCATCCCCCATCCCTTGCCCTTCCTTTGTGCCCTTAGTTGCTTTGTGTGACACAGCCCTTTATATGAAACTCTCCCTTCCCCCTGGCTCTTCCTTAGCGACCTTGGCGGTCTTCGCGAGAACCCGCCCTTACCCTATTCCTTCCGAACCCTAAGAGTCCTTCGTCAGGCTGCCACCATCCCCAACCGGCAGCGTCACCGAAAACACAGTGCGCTTGCCCGGCTCACTTACCACCCGAATAGTTCCGCCGTGGTTCTCTACCAAGCTGCGTGATATGGCCAAGCCCAGCCCAGTTCCATCGAGCAGGCGGTTGGTACGGTTGCGGGCGCGATAGAAACGCTCAAAAATAAAGGGCAGGTCTTCAGCGGGGATGCCAGCGCCATTATCCGCGACATCGATCTGAACCAACTCCTCGCCATTAGGGCCTTTCACCAAGGCAGCGCT
Source organism: uncultured Anaerolineae bacterium (assembly GCA_903882765.1). Lineage (GTDB taxonomy): Bacteria > Chloroflexota > Anaerolineae > Anaerolineales > Villigracilaceae > UBA5195. The sequence goes on along the minus strand of CAIRYE010000084.1, from coordinate 3,473 downwards.
CACCACTACCTTGCCGCTAGCATCAATATGCTTAACGCTGTTATTTAGTAAATTTGAAAAGATCTGCGACAAGCGGCCGGCATCCGCCAATAGGAGCGGAACATCCGACGCCACTTCGAACGAAAGTGTTGCCTGTTTTTCGGCTACCTTCAGCGCGAAGGACAACGCCAAGCGATCGAACAGCTCTTTTAGGCTCACCAAACTTTTTTGCAGGTGCAGCTCGCCAGCCTCAGAGAGCGAGAGCGTGCGCAGGTCATCCACCAACACCGAGAGGTGCTTGGCTTCGTCATAGATCACTTCCATCGCCTCTTTGGTAGGCGGCAAAATGCCTTCGCTAATGGCCTCGGCGTTACCCATGATGATGGTGAGCGGGTTGCGTAGTTCGTGGGCGATATCCGCGGTCATTTGTTGCCGCAGATCGCGGTCTTTGCGCAGGCTGTTGGTCATTTGGTTAAAGGCATCGGCAAGTTGGCCGATCTCATCCTTGTTCTTCACATTCACGGTGGTTTCCAGATCGCCCGCCGCCACCAAGTGGGTAGCGGTATTCAGCTGTCGAATGGGGATGATGATCTTATGGGAGATGAACCAGCCAACACATAGGGCAGCGAAGGCCGCCGCCAACATTCCTTGCCAAAGGTACTTGTTTACCCTCTGCACATTTCTGCCAACATCGCCGTAAGGGAGTGCCGGCGGCCGTAATGGGATCAGGTAAGCAACGGTAATGCCATCCACTTTGATGGGCAGCCCCATCATGGTGAGATTGGTATTTGGCAAACCCGGCTTAGGCGAGCCGGTGGAGGCGATCAGGATATTCCCGGAGCGGTCTGCGATGAAAAATTCATGAGCTTGGCTGTTGCTCTCCACGGTTACCGAATCCAACAAACTTTCAGCGCCAACAAACGTCCCATTCTGCGAGTGGTAATAGGATAGATCTTGAACCAGCTCAGAATAACTGATCTCACTCATGAACCGGTAAAACTCAATGCGGCTGGCGATGGCGGCGGTAAGGCCAATGATGGCAATACCCATAATGCTCACCCCGCAAAAGGCCACGATCAATTTCACCATCAACGATTTCGAATGAAAAAAGCCCATCTTCTTAGCCTTCCGCTTTACGAGCGTTAAAGCGATACCCCACGCCATACACGGTCTCGATGTAGATCGGCTCGCGTGAGTTTGCTTCGATCTTGGCCCGCAGGTTTTTGATGTGGCCATCAATGGTACGCTCGATCCCCTCAAACGCCACGCCCTGCACAAAATCGAGCAGCTGCATGCGTGAAAGGGTTCTTCCGTGCGCGTTCATCAAAGCGGAAAGCAGATCGAATTCGGATCGGGTGAGGTTCACGGGCTGTCCGCGCACGATCACGTTGTAGGCGTCGCGGTCCAGCACAATATCGCCCAACGCCAGCACATCGCCGGCGGGTTGGCTTTTGCCAACGCGGCGCAGCACAGTACGAATACGGGCGGTGAGCTCGCGCAGGCTAAAGGGTTTGGTGATGTAATCATCCGCCCCCAGCTCAAGGCCAACGATCTTATCGCTTTCCTCCAGCTTGGCGGTCAACAATATCACCGGCTCGCTATTGGTACGAGTGTACTCCCGCATAAATTCAAAGCCGTCCATCTCAGGCATCATTACATCCAACAAGATCAAGTCGGGATGCTCGAATTGCACCTGCTCAAGAGCTTCTTTGCCATTCTCGGCTGTAACAACAAAATAGCCCTCTTGGCGCAGGTACGCCTCAACCAGAGTTCGGATACGTTCTTCATCATCAACAACAAGGATCTTTTTTTGCATAGTTTTATTTCTTTATTCTAATTGAAAAATCTCCGCTACAAAAAGCCAACGCAAAGCGCGCTTCTGCTCGCGAATCCGCTCATAAGTGTTAAGGGAGGTGCAAACAAAAACTGCCCCTCCCTTTATAGATCATTCCGAACGTAACGCTTCCATTGGGTGCAAGTTCGAGGCGCGGTATGCCGGATAAATGCCAAAGAACAAGCCAACCGCGAAGCTAAACAAGAACGAGAGCAAAATCGAGGATATGGTAACTTGCGCGGTGATCAGCCCGGTAAGGGTTACGATCCCCGCGATCAATATCCCCAGCAAAATACCGATCACACCTCCTGAGATGCTAAGGGTTACGGTTTCGATCAGAAATTGGAACAAGATGTGGTCTTTGCGCGCCCCTACCGCTTTACGCAAACCGATCTCGCGGGTACGCTCGCTCACCGATACCAAGGTGATGTTCATAATACCGATACCACCCACCAACAGCGAAAGAGCCGCCACCGCACCCAAAAAGGCGGTCATAGTGCCGGTCACGCTGCTTAGCGTTTCTAGCAAGGCGGCTTGATTCGATACCCGAAAATCATCCTCTTCATCAAGGTCCAATTTGTGGGTATGGCGCATAATGAAGGAAATCTGCGCCGAAACCGAATCTACCACCTCAGCCGATTCCGCGGATACCGCGATAGCGCTAACAATACGCTCGCCATTGCGAATGGCGTTGGTGCCAAATAACTGGCTATAGCCGGTCTCCAACGGAACCAATATCACGTCGTCGCTGTTATCAAAGCCAGTAGAGCCTTTCGATTCCAACAAACCAATGACGGTGTAAGATTTTCCATCGATCTTGATCTTTTGGCCAACCGGTGAAGCCGTGCCAAAAAATGTTTCGGCGGTTGTAGCGCCCAAAACCGCTACCTGCTGGCTTTTTTGGCGGTCGTTAGCGCTGATGTTTCGCCCGCTCGCCAAGGTATAGCTGCGAACATCCAAGTAATCTTCAGTTACTCCAATGGTCGATACGCTATCACTGGTAACCCCGGATGTAATAGTGTAATTTGAGGTATAAGCCGGCGAAATGCCCGAAACCTGCGAAAGGTTTTTTTCCAGCGCCACATAATCGGCATAGGTAAGGAAGGCTTGCGCCACTTGCGGCCCAGTGGGCGGGCGTTGGCTTTTGCCAGCCTGCAGGTTCAGCAGGTTCGTTCCGCTGCTTTGGATGCGGGAGGTGATGCTGTTGGTAGCGCCGTTGCCGATGGCCATAAGGGCAACCACGGCAGCCACACCAATAACGATGCCAAGGATGGTGAGGGCGCTGCGCAATTTATTGGCTAAAAGCCCGCGTATAGCGGTGAGAAAATTTTGTTTAAGTAACATTGAACCGCTCGCTTTTCATAGGTCTACCTCGCTGCGCCGAGTGCCAGCCTTGATCGGGTTTTCGTTGATCAGATCGCTGCTAATTTTGCCATCCGAGATGCGCATGATGCGATTTGTATGGCGGGCAACAAACGCGTCGTGCGTCACCATGATCACGGCCTGCCCATTTTTCTGGTGCAAGTCCTGAAACAGCTGCATGATCTCAGCGCCGGTCTTGCTATCCAGTGCGCCGGTAGGTTCATCAGCGATCAGGATGGACGGTTGATTGACAATGGCGCGGGCAATGGCCACACGCTGCTGCTGGCCGCCCGAAAGT